>JBDHHL010000173.1:0-8450 GCA_039589375.1 Gemmatimonadota bacterium
GTTGGAGGGCGGTGGTCTCACCGCCTGTGGGCTCGATCCGTCGGATCGTCGCGTTCAGGCGCTGGTCCACGTCGTGCGCGGCCTCGACCAGCTGCCGCGCCATCGCTCGATCCACGTGGGCGGTTTCGTGCTCACCCAGGGCGAGCTCTCGCGGGTCGTGCCCATCGAGCCGGCGGCGATGAAGGACCGCACCGTCATTCAGTGGGACAAGGACGACCTCGAGTTCGCCGGCCTGATCAAGATCGACTTGCTGGGTCTCGGTATGCTCACCTGCCTGGCGAAGGCGATCCGCTACATCCGCGAGACGCGAGGCGTGACCATCGATCTGGCCGGCCTGCCGGCGGTCGACCGGGAGGTCTACAAGATGATCCAGGAGG
Organism: Gemmatimonadota bacterium; assembly: GCA_039589375.1. GTDB lineage: Bacteria > Gemmatimonadota > Gemmatimonadetes > Palauibacterales > KS3-K002 > JASFMO01. The sequence continues at coordinate 378 of JBDHHL010000173.1, forward strand.
CGGACACGGTAGGCGTCTTCCAGATCGAGAGCCGTGCCCAGATGAATTCGCTGCCGCGCCTCAAGCCCGAGACCTTCTACGATCTGGTGGTTCAGGTGGCGCTCATCCGGCCGGGCCCGATTCAGGGCGACATGGTGCATCCCTACGTGCGGCGCCGGCGCGGCGAGGAACCCGTGACGTATCTCCATCCCGATCTGGAACCGATCCTCGAGCGGACGCTGGGCGTGCCCCTCTTCCAGGAGCAGGGGATGAAAGTGGCGGGGGCGATGGCGGGGTTCACGCCGGGGCAGGCCGATGCGCTGCGCCGGGCGATGGGGTTCAAGCGCTCGAAGGAAGCGATGGCGCTGATCGAGCCGGCGTTGCGCTCGGGGATGACGGAGCGAGGCATCGCGCAGGACGTGCAGGACCAGATCGTCAAACAGCTCACCGCCTTCGCCAACTACGGGTTCCCAGAGAGCCACTCGGCATCGTTCGCATTGCTGGTCTACGCGTCAGCGTACCTCAAGCGCTACTACGCGCCCGAGTTCTTCTGCGGGCTCTTGAACTCCCAACCCATGGGTTTCTATGCGCCGGGCACGCTGGTGCAGGACGCGCGTCGGCACCGCGTCGAGGTGCGGCCCGTCGACCTGGCCTATTCCCATTGGGACTGCACGCTCGAGCCCACCATCGGGGAGGACGCCCTACCATGTAGGGAGGGCACAGCGGACCCCTCACCGCGAAAGGGAGGGTGCGGGGGATGCCACGGGCGGACATTTGGAGCGCCTGGGCCCGTCCCCCATTCTGACCTGACGCAGGGCCGCCAGGACGCGGCGGACGATCTTCGAGCGGACGCCTCACCGCGTAGGGAGGGTACAGAGGACCCCGTACCGCGAAAGGGAGAGTGCGGAAGATGCCACGAGCGGACATTTGGAGCACCTGGGCCCGTCCCCCATTCTGACCTGACGCAGGGCCGCCAGGATGCGGCGGACGATCTTCGAGCGGACGCCTCACCGCGTAGGGAGGGCACGGCAGAGCCCTCACCGCGAAAGGGAGGGTGCGGGGGATGCCACGAGCGGACATTTGGAGCGCCTGGGCCCGTCCTCTATTCTGGCTTGACGCAGCGCGACATGAAGCGAGGGCATCCCCCGCACCCGACCAACCCACGCGACATGAAGCGAGGGGGCTCTGCCGTGCCCGACCGGACCCGCGACATGAAGCGAGGGCATCCCCCGCACCCGACCAACCCACGCGACATGAAGCGAGGCGACTCTGCTGTTCCCGACCGGACCCGCGGCGAGAAGCGAGAGGCTCCTCCCGCTCCAGCTCTGAGGGTCGGGTTACGCTATGTGCGTGGCTTGGGCCGCGAGGCGCAGGAACGGCTACAGGCGGCGTGGAAGGCGGGTGGCCCCTTCGAGTCGGTGGAGGACGTGGTGCGGCGGTCGGGATTGGGGCTACCCGCCCTGAAAACATTGGCGGAAGCCGGTGCTTTCGACACGCTGTGGGGACCGGGACGCCGCTCCGCACTCTGGGAAGTTCTCGCCCGCCTGGCCGACAAACCTCTCGCGCCGGTGGAGCCGGCGGCGGACCAACTCGCAGGGCCGGAGGCGCCCCATCAGAGCAGGCGCCCGAAGCTGAAAGAGATGAGCAAAATAGAGATGGTCGCCGCCGACTACATGACCACCGGGCTCTGCACCCACGGCCATCCCATGGAGCACCTGCGGGCAGCGCTCCGAGACAACGGCGTGCTCTCCGCGGAGCAACTGAGCAACGTCCGCAGCGGTGAGCGGGTGAAGGTGGCGGGAGTGGTGATTTGCCGTCAGCGACCGGGTACGGCGAAGGGCGTGTGCTTCATCACGTTGGAGGACGAGACCGGCTTCTCGAATTTCGTGGTCTATGCCGATCTCTTCCAGCGCTATCGGCGAACGATAGTGCGCTCGCCTGTCCTGCTCATCGAGGGGATCGCCCAGAACGAGCAGGATGTGGTCAACGTGCAGGCACGGCGAATCTCGGCGATCGCGTCCAGGGCCGGCGCCGACTCCGTCGAGAGCCACGACTTCCACTGACCCGTGCTCAAGGCGCTACCCTCCGGTCCACTTTCGCGTCAGCCTCGAGTTACCCATCTTCGATAATCATGAGATCCCAATACGTCGCCTTTGCATGTGCTGCGCTTCTGGCTCTCAGCGGCTGCGAAGAGGAGCGGGTCACCGGCACAGTGGCCGAGCCGCTGGTCGGCCCACGTGTGGCAGAGTCGCTACTGGCGTTGAACGTAGAAGACGGTATCCCCATCGGCATCACGGACGTGTTCCGCCTGGACGAGTACGTCAATCTCTGGGTCCACTGGGAGAGTCTCGATCCGCCGCACACCGTCGAGGTGGTGTGGTACGACCCGGCCTTCTCGTCCTTCGCGACCGATCTGGAGCTCGAGGCGCGGGCCCCGGAGCAGGTCACCGTGTTCACGCTGGAGTTGACTGGCCTTTCGGCCACTGGCCGCTGGGAGGTGGAGGTCTACCTGGACGGCGAGTTCATGCGCAGCCACGCGTTTCTAGTGGTCGATCAGCTGCCGGGAGAGCCGTAGAAGCCGCCCAGCCTGGCTACCTAGAGGAAGAGGCCGGAGAGCCGTCTCAGCTGCATGATCTTTGCAGCAGATTATGTGGGGGATTATACGATGGCGGGTCGTGGGACTCGGCGGTCAGGGATTCAGCAAGAAACGCCGATCCCAATTGACAAGTGCGGAGTGAATTGGGAAGATTGAGACATAGGCAAATAGCGCCAATCCCGGCAATTATTTGCTCGCAAGGCTGATGGAAACGCACCTGCTCTTCATTACACTGGGCACTTTCGCGCTGGCTCTCTTGGTAGTCGCAGTGCTCCTACTGCTGCGGCGGCGGCGCAGCACGTTGCCCCAGGAAGAAGGCTGGATGACCGACGATATGGTCGAGCAGATCATCGATCTGGGGGTGCTGAGCGAGCGGCAGGTCCCAGACGAGGTGCTCGATCTGCCGGAAGTCTCCAGAGAGGAAGAGCGATTCTGGTCAGAGACCTGGGACGAGCCGGAACGTTACTGGGATTAGGAACGCCGCTCTAGCCATCCAACAGTCCGAATATCTCCTCGTCCTCGGGAAATCGCCCGAGGCGATTTTTTGAGAAGATCAGTTCACCCTCCCGCCGGACCTCGAAAGCTCCACCGCCTCCCTCGATCAACTCGACGTCCAAGTCGCTGTAGCGTCCACGTAGCAGGTCCGCCAACCTGGCGGCGCGCGGCTCGTAGTTTCAAACGACGCAGTACTCGATACTTACGTGCATGGTCCCTCCTTCATTCGCTATCCCAGCGGGGCCAACCCGAGTTGACCCTGCTACTGGCGCGGTCTAATTTGAGCGGCGATCTTCCATCTTCGCAACCGAGGGTCGACGGATTGGGCTGCGAGTGGGGAAGACTGGCAGAGGCAACCGATCACACGGTGTCCGATGTTCGGAATCTTCAAAAAGGTCTTTGGCAGCTCGGAGAAGCGCTCCGTCCGGGACGATTCATCTCCCGTCTTAGCCAGCGAGGACCTGGACCGTATCGAGCAGGAACTGCTGCGGATCGGTCACGGCTACGAGGCTGCCCGTTTGCTCAATCGCGCCGGCGATCTCTATCTGGTCAAAGGGGACCGACAGAGCGCGCTGAAGCGATATGGTGATGCCATCGACGCCTTCCTCCAGTCCAGCGAGTACGACAACGCGATGGCGGTCTGCCGCAAGATCATCCGCGTCGTGCCCGAGGTCATTCGCACCCGCCGCACGCTGGCGTGGCTTTGCCTGGGCAAGGGCTTTCTCGAGATCGCTCGGGAGCATATCGACGCGTACACGGCCGCGTCGCGAGAGGCCGGACTCGAGACGCTGGCGCTCCAGCAGCTGCTGTTGATGGGCCAGTATGTGGAAAGCGACGACTTCCGCGAGTTCCTCGCCGGCAAGATCGCGGAGCTTGGCGACGAGGAGTCGGCGGCGAGGGTCCGTGAGGGTAGAGCCAGCGAAGGCGTTAAGGCGGCCGGTTGGTCGGCGGTCGTTTTCGCGGCGATGCTGACGCCCGAGGAATTGCGACGGGCGGCGGACGAGGGCGTCGAGCTGAGGGCGCCGACCGGAGAGATCATCACCGACAACTTCGATAGCCTGCTCATCGATCCGGAGCCCGGATCATCGGGGACGCCCCCGTCCGGCGGTGGCGCCTGACCTTCAAGAGTCTCGCGGCCCTGCCTCCTCTCTTTCGTACCAGGTTCGCAGGCTGCCTCAGTAGCATACCTTCTTCCCACGACCCATTGGAAGGCCTGCCGGACGGCGCACGGTGCCTGCGGTGCGGTAAGGGCATATAATGAATCCGATGAACGGGGCAGTCGCTGTTCGGACAGAGGTTCTGCAGTACATACGGTGTGGCTTCGAGACTTCGGTAGACGAAGCGGCCTTCGATCGGTTGGCCCTGGCCGCCTTCGAGTACCAGTTTGCCGAGAACGAGCCCTACCGCCGTTTCTGCGAGCGCCGTGGCGCGACCCCGGGAACCGTTGACCACTGGTCGCGCATACCCGTCGTGCCGACGGCGGCCTTCAAGGGGGCGGCCCTGATTTGTGGCGGGCCGGAGGCTGCCGAGATCGTGTTCCGCACCAGCGGTACCAGCCAAGGAAGAGCACGGCGGGGATGCCACTACGTACGGGACTTGTCGCTGTACGAGGCCGCCGCCCTTCCCAACTTCAGGGCCCACCTGGTTCCGGAAGGTGTACGCTTGCGCGTTCTGGTTCTTGGTCCCGACCGCGAGACGGCGTCCGACTCGTCTCTCAGCTGGATGCTGGATCTGGTCAGGAGGGAGTTCGGCACGCCCGCGAGCGCTCACTTCGTCGATCAGAAGGGACTGCGTGTGGAGGCGCTCGCAGCCACGCTCGAGGCCAGTGAGGCGGGCGAGGAGCCGGTGATGATGCTGGGAACGGCGGCGGCGTTCGCGCACCTACTCGAGACGTTGGATGAACGTGGCCGCCGCTTCAGGCTGCCGTCGGGCTCACGCATCATGGAGACCGGGGGCTTCAAGCACCAAGCTCGAGAGATGCCCAGAGAGGAGTTCTACGCCTGGCTGTTGGATCGGCTCGGGGTCTCTGAGTTCTATTGCGTCGCCGAGTACGGTATGACCGAGATGTGCTCGCAGTTCTACGAGAACGTTCTACGAGAGCGAGCGCTCGGCCGTTCACCCGAGTTGCGGTACAAGACGGTCCCTCCCTGGGTCCGCACCGAAGTTGTCGATGCGGAGACTTTGGAGCTGCTTCCGCCGGGACGCGTCGGCGTACTGCGTCACTTCGACCTCGCTAATCTGGATTCGGTGCTGGCCGTGCAAACCGATGACCTCGGAATGGCATGTGACCAGGGGTTCGAGATCTTGGGGAGAGCGGCCGGCGCGGAACTGCGCGGCTGTTCCATCGCGATGGACCAATGGCTGACAGCACAGCGCTGAACGGGTACTGGCTGCCGCAGGCCGTCGGCACGAGCTTGGAACCCCGGGAGTGGGCGTTCGGGCCCGGCCACGTGCCGCTTCGCGTGCCCGACCTCACGCCACACACGCTGAGGCAGATCCTCGCAGCCCTGCGCGAGAACCGGGTCGCAACCCTCGCAGAACGCCCGTTGGCCGATATCCTGGCTGCTATCGATGGAGCGGCGCGTCGCTTGACGCGTCCCGGTGAACCGTTGCGGGAAGAGTTGGTGGCCGTGCTGCCCCAACTCACCGGCTACTCCAGACGGATGATCGAGATCGGGCTGGAGCGGATGGGGGAAGGCTGGACGGCCGATACGCTGCGCAGCGCCCTCGAATCTGAGTTCGGTAACCTCGCTGTGCTCGATGACTACCAGCCCCGCCAGCCGCGGGGCTTCCAGCGCGCGTACGGTGAGCCGCTCACGGTCCACATCTTCAGCGGCAACATACCGGGCGTTTCGGTGGCGAGCATCGTACGGGCCCTATGCGTCAAGTCGGCCAGCTTCGGCAAGACGGCAGCGGGCGAGCCGTACTTCGCTGTGTGTTTCGCGCGCGCGTTGGCCGTGGAGGATGCCGAACTGGCCGCTTGCCTGGCCGTGAGCTATTGGCCGGGTGGGTCCGAAGACCTTGAGGCTGTGGCGTTCTCCGAAGCCGGCGCGGTGATCGCGTACGGCAGCGACGAGACGGTGGGCCGGATCGGTTGTCGCGTGCCGGCTGAAGTGCGCTTCATCGGCTACCCGAACCGGTTCGGCGCGGCGCTGCTGTCGAAGGGCGCGCTGGCCGCGGCGAATGCCGCCGACCTGGCGCGCGGAGCGGCGCTGGACGTGGTCACGTTCGACCAACAGGGCTGCGTGTCGCCGCACACCATTTACGTTCAGCGCGGCGGTGAGGTGGAGCCGCTGGATTTCGCGCACGCGCTTGCGGCGGCATTGGAGGAGCTGGCCGAAGAAATCCCGCGCGGCACGATGGCTCCGGCCGAGTCGTCGCTCATCCACCAGGCCCGCGCTCAAGCGGAGGTCCGTGGGGCGACGGTGCTGGCCAGCCCGCGCGGCACGGAGTGGACGGTGATCATCGAGGATCGCGTGGAGTTCGAGCCATCGCCGCTCAATCGCGTCGTCCATATAAAACCGGTGGGTGACATGGAAGAAGCGATCGCGGCTCTACACGAAGTCGGCCGACATCTACAGACGGTGGCGCTCGCGGCGGAACCGGGTGAGGTCGAGTCGCTGGCGGCCCGTCTAGGCGTGATAGGCGCTACGCGGCTGGTGTCTGTAGGGGACGCCGCTTGGCCCGCGCCCCACTGGCACCACGACGGCCGCTTCCAGTTCCTCGATCTGGTCCGGTTCGTAGATCTCGAGGTGGGTCGCTAGGGCTCCTGGCCGTCACTCGGCCGGATAGCGAACTACCGCTCGATCTTCCCTATGCGCACCATCACGGTGCCGCCTACTATCGCGCCCGCACCGAGCATTTGCAGCCAGTTGGGCACCTCGCCCAGCGTCAGCCATGCGATGACCAGCGCCACGATCGGGATGAGGTTCGAGTAGACCGCTGTTCGTGTGTTGCCGATGTGACGGATGCTGTAGTACCAGATGAAGTAGGCGAGCGCGATCGCGAAAGCCCCGCTGAAGAAGAGGGCGAGCCACGATGCCGGGCTGACCGCCGCCCAATCCTGCCGGACGAACGCCGGCACCGAGATCACCAGTAGCCAGAACGCTCCGATCCACATGGTGAACGCCGTGACGGGGAGGGCCCCGTAGCGGCGCACGTACGGCGCCGAGCCCACGGTGTAGGTCGACCACGCAGCGGCCGCGGTCAGGACCGTGAGGTCGCCGCGCACGGTGCCGGCGCTGAAGCTCACGGCCTGAGCCCCCCCAAACACCACGAGCGCGATGCCGAAAAAAGACACTGCGACGCCCGCCAACGCCGCGGGCCCGATCCTTTCCTGCCGGAACGTTACCGAAAGCAACGTCGTGAATATCGGTGTCATCGCCAGCATCAGGCTCGCGTTGCCGGCCAGCGTCCAGTCGATGCCGTAGATGAAGAGGACCTGGTAGATCGTGTTGCCGAGGATGCCAAGCCCGATCAGCGCCGGCCAGTCTCGTCGGTCGATGGCCGCGTTGCTGCGACCGACCTGGACGCTCAGCCAGATGAGGATAGACGCGATTGTGAAACGGAGTCCGTTGAACGCGAGGGGCGACATGTCGCGGAGCGCGAACTTGACCACAGAGAAATTCGAGGCCCAGATGAGTATCAGTGCAGCGAGAGCGGCGTAGGTCAGGCTGGGCGAAGCGTGCGGTTCGGCGGCCTCGCGTTTCGTCACTGCCATTTCGATGTTACTGTCGCAATATGAACGTGAACCCAGACTCCATGCCCTTCGACGTCAAGGCGCTCCGGCGCTCCGAATTCCCGTGGACCGAGCAGCAAGGCGCCGCCTACCTCAACTCGGCGTCGACCGGGCCGCTTCCCGAACGCACGCACGCGGCGATCGAGAAGTTCACGGCCATGGCGTGCCGCCCGGACCATCATCTGTACGAGGCCCATCGCGAAGTCCCGGATCGGGCACGCCGAATCTGTGCCGAGTTGATCGGGGCCGCCCCGGACGAGATCGC
>JBDHHL010000174.1:0-8390 GCA_039589375.1 Gemmatimonadota bacterium
ACTGGTCGTTCATCCTGGACGTGCTGTTCTGCGGCGTGACGCTGGCCGGCCTGCGGTACTACGACTCGAGCAACATGCCGTTCTGGAAGATCGACAAGTTCACCCGAAAGCTGTTGGGGCCCAATCCGTTCAGGGCCCATGACGCCATCGGGGCGAAGGGAGCGGATTTCCTGACCTGGTCCTGCCTCCACCATCTCAGCCAGACCTACGGCGAGCTGTTCCGGCCGACCGCGGTGCTGGACGAGCGCAAGGAGACCGGTCAGACCTGGTATCCACCCAACCACTTCCGCCCGCTGGTCGACTGGTCGCTGGACGGCGACGCGAACGAGGAGTTCCGCACCTGGATCCTCGGCCCCATGTTCCAGATGACCAGCCTGATGCTTCACGAAGAGCGGGGTCACCTGTCTCACCTCAACGCCATCGGCGAGCTGTGCGCTCAGTTCCGGCACGGCATCCTGGCGTTGATCCGCGATCTCGGCGCCGAGTCCGTGATCGCGACGGTCGAAGCCTACCACCGCCTGCATCCCGAAGCGAAGGACGGGAAGAGCTGGTTCCCCGACGTCTTCGAGCAGCTAGAGGGAGCGGACTGGCAGCAGCTGTACGTCAACGCCGAGCACGACGGCGAGGTCGGCCTCGTCAGCATCAACCGGGAGAGCTACAACTGGGACGTTGACAGCGAGCTGAACCGCGCCCTCGACTGGCTCAAGTCCGAAGGGATCGACAGAGTGATCGTCAGCGGCGATTTCCATATCTCGACGCAGATGGTAGGCGCCGATACCAGCGAGTTCTTCCCCGCCCTCGAGGATCCCGAGGAAGGATACCGGATCGCCAGCGCCTGGTCCGCAACGGCTCGCCGGCTCAACGACGAGTTCGCCGTCTCCGTCGGCTTCGTGGGCGGCAAACGCTGCCTGGGCGGAATGCTCGAGCTGCTCATGCACTGTCATTATCTCGTGGCCGTGGACGATGCGCAGCTGGGAATGCCGGAAGTGACACTGCCCGTGGTTCCCGGCATGGAAGGCTGTCACTGGCCGTTCCGGAAAGCGAGCTCGGATGACCGGCCCAAGATCCTCCACCTGCTACTGACGGGCAGACCGGCGCGGGCGACCGACGCGGCGGGCTGGCTGGTCGACTACGCGGGGCCGCTGGACCAGGCCATACAGACGGCCTGGAAGCTGGCCAGCGGAGCCGATCACGGTCTACAGAAGCGGGCCGCAGAGGCGGGCGCGCTGAAAGACGTTCCGACCGATGTTGGCGACCTGCCGGCCGCGGACTCCCCCGAGATGGAAGCGGCCAGGGGTGCCATCATCGAGTGCATGCAGCAGGCGTGCGCTCTGCCACTCTCCGAGGCTCTGGCAGTCCAGGCGAAACGGTCAGCCGATTTCCTGGCCTCCGCCACTTGCCGCGAGGGCCAGATCGGAGCCGAGTACACACGGACTATGGCTGTCTGAGGCCGAGCGCCCCAGAGGCCGGACCGGCGCCGACGGTCGGTACGGCCTTTGCGGGGATAGTAATTGTCACTTGCGAGACGGGTGGCTGGGATGCCTTGCGATACAAAGGTCCTGGGGATGATCGAGATCAACGAAGAACTCTGCAAAGGATGCGATATCTGCATTGACTTCTGCCCCCTGGAGGTGCTGGCCGTTTCTGCCATCATCAACAGAAGAGGCTATTACCCTCCGGAAGTCGTCAAGGAGGAGAAGTGCATCGGCTGCAGGCTGTGTGAGCTGGTGTGCCCCGAGTTCGCGATCACGATATGCAACGAGTGATGACGCAGAGGCAGGCCCGCCTGCAGGCGTTCGAGAACCGAACGCTCTTCCTGCTGGGGGACGAGGCGGCCGCCTATGGCGCGCTGTACGCCGGCTGCGATTTCTTCGCGGGGTACCCCATCACCCCGGCATCCGAGATCGCGGAGGTCATGTCGCGCGAGCTTCCACGCGTCGACGGATACTACGTGCAGATGGAGGACGAGGTGGCTTCGCTTTCCGCGGTCATCGGAGCGGTCTGGGCCGGAGCCAAGTCGATGACAGCCACCTCGGGGCCGGGCTTCTCGCTCATGCAAGAGAACATCGGCTACGCCATCATGACGGAGACCCCTTGCGTCATCGTTGACGTACAACGCTCGGGACCGTCCACCGGGCAGGCCACCAAGCCCGCGCAGGGCGATGTGCTGCAGGCCAGGTGGGGAACCCACGGCGATCACGAGATCATCGCCCTGGCACCGTCTTCGGTGCAGGAATGCTTCGAGCTCACCGTCGAATCGTTCAACCTGGCCGAGAAGTACCGGACCCCGGTCATCCTGCTGATGGACGGCGAGATCGGTCACCTGCGGGAGAGCATCACTTTCCCGCCTTTCGATGAGGTCGTCCGCCAAGAGAGGAGGCTGGCGGACCCGGAGGCAGACAGTTTCGGGGGAGAGCCCATCCCTCCCATGTCGCTGTTCGGGGAGGGCCGGTTCATCCACGTCACCGGTTCCACGCACAAGGCGTCGGGGATGAGAGACGTCTCGACCCAGGCGGTCCACGAGGAACTGGTGACCAGGCTGTGCCGGAAGATCTCGGACGCCCGCGCACAGATCACCCGCGTGGAGGAGGACTTCGTCGATGGGGCGAAAATCGGCGTGCTCGCCTACGGCGCCACGGCCCGGCCCGCGCAGGGGGCGGTATTGGAGGCGCGCAGGCAGGGCTGCGCGGTCGATTTCCTTCAACTCATCTCCATCTGGCCCTTCCCGGAGGAAGCGGTGAAGCGTCTTGCCGGACGGGTAGAGGCGATCTTGGTGCCGGAAATGAATCTCGGACAGATTTCACGGGAGGTGCAGCGGTTCACCTCCCTTCCCGTCGTGCCCGTATCCAAGATCGGCGGCGTCGCGCACACGGTGGACGAGATCCTCGAGGCGATTTTCTCGAGCGGCGCCCGGGCCGATTCCCCGGTAGGTTAGCTCCATGGACGATGCGACGATCATTCCCGGGCCAGCGAGGCAACTCAAGCCGCACCGGCTATTGAAGTTCTTGCGCCAGGAGATCCTTCCCACCGCGTTCTGTCCCGGGTGTGGTTGCGGAACGGTGCTGAACGCCTTCGCGCAGGCGGTAGAAGAGCTGGCGATCGAGCCGAAGGACATGGTCTTCGTCACCGGGATCGGATGCTCGTCCTGGATCCCCAGCCCCTACTTCAAGGGAGACACTCTCCACACGACCCACGGACGGCCGATCGCCTTCGCCACCGGGGTGAAGGTCATGCGGCCCGACCTGAAGGTGGTGGTCATCGCGGGAGACGGCGACATCGCGGGGATCGGCGGGAACCATCTGATTCACGCGGCCCGGCGCAACATCGATATCACCGTTCTCATGGTCAACAACTGGAACTACGGTATGACCGGGGGCCAGGTCTCCCCTACCACTCCATTCGGCGTACCGACGACGACCACTCCCTACAAGAACGTGGAGCACCCGCTCGAGGCCGCCGAACTCGTAGCCGCCGCCGGCGCGAACTACGTCTCGCGCTGGACCACCTACCACGTGTTTCCGCTCATGGAATCCATCCAGAGGGCCCTCGAGATCGAAGGCTTCTCGTTCATCGAGATCCTCTCGCAGTGCCCCGTCAGCTACGGGAAGATGGTCGGCATGCGGAAGGCCTCCGACTTCTTGAGACTCTACAGGGACCAGTCGGTGAGGGTGCACAAGGCCAAGGAGATGAGCGACGAGGAGCTGGAGGGGAAGATCGTCATCGGCAAGTTGGTGGAAAGGGAGCGCACGGAGTTCGCCGCATCGCTGAGGCGGATCAACGAGAAGTTCCGAAAGGAATGACGCGATGAGGAGGCGATGACCATCCGGTTTAGCGGCTTCGGCGGCCAGGGTATCGTCCTTTCCGGGTACATCTACGGAGTGGCCGCCGTGCTCGACGGCAAGCAGGCGCTCCAGACGCAGTCCTACGGCAGCGAGTCGAGGGGCGGCGGATGCCGAAGCGACGTCATCATTTCCGACGACGACATATACGAGCTGGCTCCCCCTCGCCTCGATGTGCTGATCGCTTTGTCGCAGGCGGCCTACGAGGCTTACCGACCGGCGCTCAAGGAGAACGGGACCCTGATCCTGGAAGACGACCTCGTGCAGGCGAGCGACGGTACCCCACCCCGCACGTTCAGGATCAAGGCGACGGACATCGCGCACAAGAAGTGCGGGCGGAAGATCATGGCCAACATGGTGATGCTCGGCTTCATCTGCGCCATCGTCCAGGTGGTCTCCAGGGACTCCCTAGAGCAAGCCATTCTGGGCAACGTGCCCAAAGGTACAGAGGAGATGAACCAGCAGGCCTTCGAGGAAGGATACCGGATCGGAAAGGGCGAATCTCCATGAAGAAGCAGATCCAGTTGGCTGGCTTCGGAGGCCAGGGGATCGTGCTTTCCGGCGTCATTCTCGGGGAAGCGGCGATAATGGACGGTCTGAACGCGGTTCAGACCCAGTCCTACGGCCCGGAGTCGCGAGGAGGGGCGGCCCGCTCGGACGTCATCATCTCCGGCACGCCCATCGACTATCCGAAGGTAGTGTCTCCCGACATCCTGGTCGCGCTTTCCCAGCCTGCCTGGGACCGGTACGGCGGTGAGGCCGGGAAGAAGGGATTGGTGATCATCGACAGCGACCTGGTAGAGAGCGACGGCGCAGTTCTCGGCGTTCCCTTCTCCAGTCTGGCCGACGAACTGGGACGCCGGATCGTGGCCAACGTCATCATGCTGGGGACGCTGGCAAAGGTCAGCGAATGCGTGACGCGCGATTCGCTGGAGCGGGCCGTGCTGAAGAGCATCCCCAAAGGGACCGAGAAGTTGAATCTGGAGGCGTTAGAGGTCGGTTTCCGGAGCGGTTAATGGACAAGCAGAACTACGACGTCATTCGCGAGCAGTTGGGAGAAAGCCCGGCCTTCATACAGGGGGACGTCGCTTGCGCCTACGGGGCTGCCCTCGCCGGCTGCCGTTTCTTTGCCGGTTACCCCATCACGCCCGCCACGGAGACGGCCGAGTCGATGGCCGCCCTCATGCCGAAGATCGGCGGTACCTACATCCAGATGGAGGACGAGATCGCCTCGATCGCCGCGCTGATCGGAGCCTCGTGGACCGGGGTCAAGGCGATGACCGCTACCTCGGGGCCTGGCTTTTCGCTGATGCAGGAGAACATCGGGTACGCCTGCATGACCGAGACCCCCTGCGTGATCGTGAACGTGCAGCGCTCGGGGCCTTCCACCGGGCAACCGACGGAGCCAGCGCAGGGTGACATGATGCAGGCCCGCTGGGGGTCCCACGGCGATTACGAGATGATCGCGCTCGTTCCGAACTCGGTCCAGGAATGCCTGGATCTGGTCATCGAGGCGTTCAATCTGGCGGAGCGCTTCCGCAATCCGGTCATCGTGCTCACCGACGGTGAAGTCGGTCACATGAGGGAGAAGACCGTGATCCCCGAGTACGAGGACCTGCACCTGGTGGAACGAGAGACGCCCACCGTCCCCAAAGAGTCGTACGTACCGTTCGGCGGGGGCGAGGCGGCTGTCCCCCCCATGGGTTTCTTCGGCCTGGGATACCGGACCTACGTGACGGGCCTGACCCACACCGAGAAGGGGCTCCCCGCTACGGCGAGCGCCGAAGAACACACCAAGCTGGTCAGCCGCCTGTCCGAGAAGATCCGCCAGGCGAGTGACTCGCTGGTCAGGGTCGAGGAACGTTACCTGGACGATGCCGAGTTCGCCGTCGTCAGCTACGGCATCACCTCGCGCGTGGCCCTGAACGCGGTACGCATACTCAGGCGACGGAAGAAGAAGGTCGGATACCTCCGCCTCATCGGCCTCTGGCCTTTCCCCGACGAGCACCTGTTCAAGCTAGGCAGGCAGGTCAAGGGAATCCTGGTGCCGGAGATGAACCTGGGGCAGATCTACCACCCGGTCAGGGAGGCTGTGCGCGGAAAGTGCCGGGTGGCGCCGCTATCCAAGATCGGCGGAGCGATCCATACGCCGGCCGAGATCGTCGACGCCGTCGAACGGTTGATCGCGGGGCGAAGAGGGTAAGGACGGGACCATGTTCAACAAGGCGGAGAGGATCAGGGAATATCTGCGGGCGGAGATGCTTCCATCCATATTCTGCAGCGGCTGCGGAAACGGCAACGTTCTCAACTACACGCTGCGGGCGATCGACGAGCTCCGCATCGACATCGACAAGGTGGTCTTCGTCTCCGGCATCGGCTGTTCTTCACGGCTACCGGGCTACATCGATGCCGACGGCCTGCACACGACTCACGGACGCGCCATCGCCTTCGCCACCGGGATCAAGACAGCCAACCCCGAACTGACCGTCATCATCTTCACGGGCGATGGCGACTGTGCGGGGATCGGCGGCAATCACCTCATCCATGCCGCGCGCAGGAACGTCGACCTGACCGTCATCGAAATGAACAACTACAACTACGGAATGACGGGCGGGCAGCTCTCGCCTACCACACCTATCGAGGGAAGAACCACCACCTCTCCCTTCGGGAACCTGGAGGAGCCCTTCGACCTGGCAGCCCTCGTGGTCGGCGCCGGCGCTCCCTTCGTGGCCCGCTGGACCATGGGCTATCCCTACGAGACGATCGAGACCATCAAGAGGGGTATCCAGAAGAAGGGATTCTCCTTCATCGAGATCCTGACGCCCTGTCCTACGGGGTATACCCCCGAGAGCGGTGTAAAGGGGAACCGCCAGATCTGGGACTGGTTCAAGCAACACACGCTGCTGGCCAGCAAGTACAGGCAGCTGACCGACGACGAGCGGGCCGCGGAGGATCGGATGCTGATCGGTGTCCTCCAGGACGTGGAGCGACGAGAGTTCACCGAGGAGTGGGCAAAGCTGGTGAAGGGTTTCGCGGCGAGCGGAGACGGGTAACACCCCCCCAGAAAAGCCAGAAGCGCAGTAGCATCGCCGCCAAGTGGAAACCGGCGCTGAGAGGCAGTTGACGGGTGCATAAACAACGTTTACTATGTTTGTACAATGTTCACATCTCCCGTGCCACGCACAGCCCAGACCCAGGAACGCATACTCGCAGCCGCACGGTCGCTTCTAGCAGACGGAGGGCTGAGGAGCTGCTCGATGCGGGCGGTAGCGGAACGCTCGGGCGTTACGGCGGGAGCGATCTACCGGCATTTCCGAGACAAGGAGGCGCTGGTGGGGCGGGTCGTCGAGCTGGGGTTCGCGCAGTTCGAGCGGACGCTACTGGAAGCGATCGTCTCTCTGCCGGTGGGCTCGTTTGCCCGGATCGCGGCGCTCGGCGATGCCTACATCCGGTTCGCCGCGGAGCACGAAGAGGAGTTCAAGATCCTCTTCAACCCGGTGGTGACGGGGAGAAAGCGGGTTAAGGACCTGCCCGGCCAGGGAGGTTACGCCATCCTGCGGCGCTGCATAGTGGAGGCGATCGAGCACGGCGCGCTGAAGGAATCGGACCCGGACCTGGTGGCGTTCTATCTATGGTCGCGCGTGCACGGGATCGTCATGCTGCTGCTCGCCTGTGACCTCGGGGACGACGTCGACACCGAGTGGAGATCTGAGGCTTTGGAACTGTTCAAGTTGACGCGCGGTTACGTGACCGCTGGACTGGGTGCGCATGAGTAGTCGCACGACGAAGGCCCGACCGTTCAGCGCACCATGGCACTGGCTCATCCTGGCGGTCGCCCTTCAGCTCATCGCCAATGGCCGGTGGATCATACCACAGGCGACCTGGCTGGCACCGATCGGGTGGCTGGTATACGTCGAGCGCTCGCGCACCTGGCGCGCGCTGGCGCTGGCGTTCGTTCTATTCGTGCTGGTGCAATTCGTGGTTTGGCGCGGGCTAATCCCGGCGCCCGGGATCTGGTATTACTCGATTGCCGGTATCTACGCAGCCGTGTATTTCCTGCCTGTCGTGCTATATCGCATCATCGCCGAAAGGCTCCCCGGTTTGACGAGTACGCTCGTCTTCCCTGCGGCCTGGGTAGGCATCGAGTTCATCTTTCACCGCTGGATAACGCCTTACGGGAGCTGGTTCTCGCTCGCTTACACGCAGACCGATTTTCTACCCCTGCTGCAGCTCGCAGCGATTACCGGTGCCGCCGGGATATCGTTTCTTATCACCTGGTTCGCATCCGTCGTCGCCTGGAGCCTGAACCGGGAGCGTTCAGCCAAACAGCGCCGACGCGCCGCCTGGACCTACGGTCTCGTTCTTCTCTGTGTTCTAGTCTTCGGGCAACTACGTCTGGGGGGCCAGGAGTCCGACGCTGAACTCGTGCGCGTGGCGGGAATCATACCGGCGCCCGAACTGATGGACGAAATGGAGACGGCGTTCGCACCGGTGCGCCGTGGGGAGCCGATCACCGATTCGCGGCTCGCGATGATCGCATCGAGCACCGAG
>JBDHHL010000175.1:0-8380 GCA_039589375.1 Gemmatimonadota bacterium
ACTTCAGGGCACACCCGCGCGCCCCCTACGGCTCCGGCGGAAAGACAATCTCGAGCTTGATCTCGCCGTAATCCCGGCCGCCGAGGCGGACGGGGAGGTGTCGTGCGTGCCGAGATGGCTCATCCTCCCCGCCGGCGAAGTCCCAAACCTCCACGGCATCCGTCTCGGGATCGACGATCCAGTACTGCGGCACGCCCTGGCGCTTGTAAAGCTTCTTCTTGATCGAGCGGTCGCGTTTCGCCGTGCTGGGCGAAACGATCTCGATCACCAGGTCGGGCGGGCCGCTGACCCCGGGCTTGGTGAGCAGCTCGCGTCGGTCCTTGGAGATGAAGACGATATCCGGCTGAACCCCTTCCTCCGTCTCCGGGAACTCCACCCCGGTCGGCGCGAAGAACAGCCAGCCATGCCCCGGCGCCGCCAGCAGCCGGTGGAGTTCAGCCATGAGGTTCGCGGCGATCCACTGGTGGCGCAGCGTGGGCGGCGGGGTCACGTACAGCTCCCCGTCGATCGCCTCATAGAGCTTGCCGTCTTCCGGCATGAGCTGGGCGTCCGCCCAGGTAATTCGGGTCTTCGGCATCGTACCCACATTATACCTCCCAGCCGCGGACGCGGCGAGCACATTCTGTGGAATACGATGCGGACGAGCGGTCAAAGGAACGTCAACGCGGAGGCTATACGATGGTAGTGACTCGCGCTCCACGCATTCGTCGTGACAATCCGTTGAGAAGGCTGGCCCAATCTGCCCGAGCGCAGAATCGAGCCAAGGGTCCGGCCGAGAGGAAAGCAAATTGACCGACGTATGGGACATCGTGAAGAACTCTGGGCGTCGGGGTCTAACGGTCGTGGACGCGAGCGCCGTTGCTTGCATCCGTGAGCGGGCGGGCAGTGTCTGTATAGCCGTGGACACCGACCTCACAGGATTCGGGTTCGACGTTTTGCCGTAGTACGGGACCGCGTGAGAACCGGTGCCGCCCGTGGAAGATGGTACCGGCGTTCTTCGGAAGCCTGCCAGTAGCCGGTTATCTGCTTCAGTTTATCGAAGAAGGCCTTCTTTCGTGGGGAACTGATCGGCCAGCCGACTGTTGCCCTGGCTGTGCCACTACTCTCTCAGCCAACGCTCGAGGTTCTCTTTGACGAAGGAACTATCGCTCATTGTAGGATACGCATGGTGAATCCGGTCCAGTTCCTCGCTCTGGCCCGGCGACAGGTCCTCGGCGGGATCAAGACACCACCTCCCCCTCATGAGTCCCTGGCGCCTCAGCACCTCGTTGACTCCGGGAATGCAGCCGACGAAGTCGTTGGCCGCGTCGAAGCAGGCGGCATTGGCATCGGTTACTTGGCACGCAAGCGTAATCATCTCGGCGGGCACCGACACATCGTATTCGGTGATCGAGTGGATCTCCTCGAGCAGCTCCACCGCGCTTCTCGTCCAAAACGCCCAATGACCCAGCAAGCCCCCCACAATACGGACGGACCTCGTTCCGGAATCGGTATCGAAGCTGTACCGGCTCAGCAAGTCGAGGACGATGTTGTCGTCGTTGCCCGTGTAAAGCGCAACAGCGTTCTCGCGCCCGGCGTCGCACACTGCGCGCACGACGTCGAGCGTCCGATAGCGGTCAAATGCCGCAATCTTGATGGCCAGCACGTTCTCTATCTCAGCAAGTTCGCGCCAGAACTCGTACGAGAGCGGCCTCCCACCTGCCTTCGGCTGAAGGTAGAATCCGAATAGGGGGATCACGTCGGCAACCTCGCGGCAACACGCCAGCAACGCGGGATTCTCCTCATCCCGCATGGCGGAGACGTTCAGGAGGGCTACGTGGTAGCCAGTGTCCCGCGCCAGCGTTGCTTCCTCGACCGCCTGGTCGGTCTTGCCGCAGACGCCGGCCACCTTCAGGATGCCGCGTCCGGTTCGCTTGGTGAAATCGTCGACGGTCTGTGAGGCAAGCGAGAGCACCGGCTCGAACAAGCCGATCCCCGGCTCGCGGATCCCGAATTGCGTGGTGTGCACCCCGACGGCTACACCGCCGGCGCCGGCGTCGAGGTAGTAGCGGGTCAGGGCACGCTGATGCCGCTCGTCGAGTCTTCGCTCGGCAGTCAAAGCTAGGGGATGAGCCGGGATGACGACGCCGCGTCTGACGTCTTCCAAGATGTCGGCAGGAATATCTTCGATTCTCATGCTAAACACGCCTTGTAGTTGCCGATCTCGGAGCCGGCCGTCGGCCCGCCGGACGCGAGCCGCCACACGGGTCTCGCAGAAGACCGGTACAAGCCTAGTACTCGCCTCCGGTTTCCTCGAACTGAGTCGGCTTGTTCAGCGACCGGCCGCCCGCCAGCAGCCATTGTGCCTGCCATTGGACCAGCCTGTCCAGCGATACCGCGGGCGGTCCCAAGGCCTTCGTGGCCCTGGCGGAATTGCTCAGCAGGGCCACCGGGCCTTCCTCGCCCTTGAACTTGACCTGCCTGCGCATGATCTCGCCGAATCGTACGGTGGTCTGGCGCGTGGACACGACCTCGGGTCTCGTCACGTTCCATACCGACGGCGGCGAGGAGCAGTGCTCGAGCGCAAGCAGGGCCTGGTTGTTCACATCTCCCTGCCAGATCGTGTTGAAGTACCCCATGCTCAGATCGACGGGCTTTTCGTCGAGGACGAGCTTTCCGATGTCATGCAGCACGCCGTAGCGCAGATCCACGGCGTAGTTCAGGCGAATAAGACTCACCGGCGTGCCGTTTGCCTTGCTGTAGTAAGCGAAGACCCTCTCCCTGCCTAGGCAGGACTGCGCATACTCGCCGATCGGATCCAGAGGATCCTCCTCACGGCAACCTCCACTCGTCGGGGCGACCATGGGGTACACGGCACCAGTCGAGAACGCTACGATTCGGCTTCCCCGGAAATGCCGCAGCACATTGGCAGGTACGACAACGTTGGCGACCCACGTCAGCTCCCCATGGCCGTGCGTGCCGAATTTCCTTCCCGCAAGGAATACGACGTTTCTGGTGGTTGGCAGAGCAGCGATGTCCTCGGCGTCCAGCAGATCACACGTGATGATGTCGATGTCCATGTTCTCGAGACGCTCCCGCGATCCCTCCTCCGAGAAGCGGGACACGCCGATCACTCTGTTTTCACCCCCCGCTTGCCTGATGGCCCGCAGGGCGGTCAGAGCCAGGTCGGGCCCGATCTTGCCGGAGACTCCTAGGAGCATGATGTTGCCCTCGAGCCGCTTCATCATGGCGACAAGCGCGGGCGATGGCCTCGAGAGGAGTTCCGCCAGGTCCGTCTCATCGGCAACGACCTCGGGCAACCGCGCTTCCGTCTCAGACATGTTCGTTTTCTTCCGGGTTGCCGTGCACGGCGATTCTACAGGACGACAGCGCCTACCTTGCGCACCCCGTTCTCGGACTCTCGCGATCAGCTAGTGGACATCTGTCGGAAGGCGGCGAGGAACACCTTCCGCATCTTGATGCCCTGGATCTCGCCGGAAACGGCGTCCAGTGCCTTGAAGTCGTAAGAGCCGCGCTTCTTGAAGTAGGCGACCCAAAACGGGTAGTGCACCCGCTCCGGCTCGGAGATCTCCTCTACCGAGACCGTGAGTTTGTTGCGGAGCCCGTGCTCGATCATGAGCCATCGGTACTCCTGCATGGCAGTCTCTCGTGCTGCACTCGACGACTGCACGAAGTCACAGGCTGCGCCATCGCATCCGGGTTCTCGGATAAGTGCGTCCCCGATGAAAAACACGCTGGCCCCTAGAACCGCGTCGATGGCGACGCCGATCTTCTGTGTGCCGGCGTCCTGAGACAACGTGACGTCGAAGAAGTAGTAGGGAAGGTAGACAAGCTCGACGCGCGTCGGTTGGCTGGGCTTGCTCCAGAGCCTGGCTGGGAACGAGGTCGATGGCGCGGAGAGGGTAGCCGCGGCCTCCTCCTTATTATAGGTAGGGGAAACGCTGACGCGCGCGTCGGTCAAGCCCCCGAACCTCTCTTGCGGATATTGGCCCTCCCCTTGAAGACGGAGGCGATACCGATCCCGAGCAGCAGTGCACCCGCGATGAGGTTGGTGACGACACCTCTCAACAAGGGTACCATCGGCGTTTCTTGCACGAAGAACGTGGCCGCCAACACGACGACGCCGAACAAGGACCAGAACACGCCGAGTATGAGGAACGGCTCGAAGGTCTTCTTTGGCTCCATCTCAGTCTCCGGCATTGTTCAGAAGGCCATGTAGATGAGGATCTGAACCGCCATTAGCACGGAAGCCCACACTCTCAGATCCCGCCACCCGTGATTGTCCGGTGCACCCCTATAGATGTAGCTGCGTGGTCGACGCCATGCCCATATCGCGATAGCGAGGAAGAACACCACCGCGATGACCTTGCCCCACCACAGCGGCAAGCTTGCCAGCCAGTCACCCATATCACTCACCTCCCTCGGCACGCTCTGAAAGTACGTCCTGGATCTCGCCGTTCTTCATGACAAGTCCATAGACGAGGCCCTCGAGTTTGGAGGTCGGTTCAGGTTTGGTCATGAGGCTCACGACGACATTCACTATCAGCGCGCCGACGAACGACCACCAGGCGACGTAGAGGAAGCTCCAACCCGCGGCGAAGTAGAGCGTGCTCGATATCGCCACACCCACCAGCAGGCCGAACAACCCTCCCCACTGGGTGGCGCGGCTCCACCCGATGCCCAGCAGCGTGATGGCGAATGTGGGGCCCTGGAAGATCGACAGCAGGCTCTGCATGGCAACGTAGATGCCGGGGAACTGCTTTGTCACCGGAGCGAAGGCGATCGCCCACAACACGAACACGAGGGTCAGTATCCTGCCGACTTTCAAGTAGTGGCGGTCCGATGCGTTCTTGACGATGAACCTCTGGTAGATGTCTCTGGTCCACACCGTCGCGGCCGAATTCAAGGTCGAGTCGACGCTGGAGATCAAAGCCGCCATGAACGCCGCGAACACAAGCCCGGCAAGCCCGGCGGGCAGGAGATTGCGGATCAGCCACGGGAAGGCGCGGTCCATCTCCGGACCGACGAGGTTTGGATTCATCGACAACGCCAGAAGCCCCGGCAACACGACGAGCACGGGGATGAACATCTTGGGGAACGCCGCGAACAGCATACCGGCCTTGGCGTCCCATTCGCTGCGTGCGCCCAGCGTGCGCTGGATGATCGCCTGGTGACAGCACCACCAGGCCGGTGACAGCACGAACGCCAGGCCCAAGATCATTCCGAGCCACGGTATCGTCGGATCGTCGAGCGGCAGGAACAGTTTGAAGTGGTTTGGGTGCGTCGGGGCGATGCTCGCCACCAACCCGGACCAGCCACCCACGGTCCACAGGCCCAACACGGTGAGGGCGATGCCGCCGATGAACATCACGAGGAGCTGCACGACGTCGGTCATGGCGACGGCGGCCAGACCTCCGGTGATCGTGTAGACGCCAACGATGACCGCGGTCAGGAGAAGGCTGAGCCATATGGGGATACCGAGGTATTCGTTGAGCATCAAGCCGGCGGCCCAGAAGAACACGCCGAGCACGCACGCCAGGAACAGTCCCCACAGCAGCGCCTGGATGACTCGGACGGCCACGTTGTAGCGCCGGCCGAGGAACTCCGGCACGGTGTACACGCCGGCCTTCCAGTAGTACGGGACGAACAGCATCGCCGAGAGTATCATCGCCGGCACGGCGCCGATCCACTCGTAGTTCGCTTGGGCGAGTCCGAAGCGATACGCGCCTCCGGCGGCTCCCATGTAGTCGTAGGCGCCGATGTTGGTCCCGATGATGGACATGCTGATGACCCACCACGGCAGCATGCGCCCGGCGAGGAAATAGTCTTCTTCGGTTTTGACGTACTTCTTGAAATACACGCCGAAGATGGGGATCGCGATGAGATATGCGACGACGATGAACAGATCGATTCCGCCGATGGTCACTTCCACCTCCCGACTATGCGCTTGTGGCTAGGTCGAGGGATTCTAAGGGCGAACTACTCGCCTCGCAAACGGGATCACCGCACCCGAGGCGGTGCTTCGCCGAGCACCACCGTAATGTCGATCGACGCGGGCTCCAACCCGTCGGCCTGCGCCGTCACACGGACGGCACCGGTCTCGTTCGTGGTCTGGATCATGGCCAGCAGCAGTCCGTGGAAGGCGCGGCGCTCCCGGGCCTGGTAGGAGCTGTGATCCGTCGGGTCGCCGTTGCCGACCGCCAATAGCCGCGCCGGGCCCTCGACCGTGAAACGAACTATGTGATCTGACATGGGAACAACGACACCGTAGCTGTCCACGACCTCGACCTCCACGTGAGCCACATCTCTGATTCCCGACAGGATCTCGCTACGGTCCACGCTCAGACGCAGAGCTGCGGCCGCCCCGGCCGTCCGCACTTCCCGGGTGGCCACGACTTCGCCGTTCCGCTTGCCTACCGCGCTTAGCACGCCGGGCTCGTACGGTACGTCCCACGCCAGGTGCAGGTCCGCGGTGGTGGGGAACACGCGAGGCCGCTCGTAGCCGTTCCACCAGCCGGAGGTTCCCTGGCGCGGGAACTCGAGCCGCTTTTCGCCGATGAACCGTCCGTTCAGGTACAGCTCGACGGCGTCGCAGTTGGTGTAGGCCAGCACCGGGATGACCTGGCCTTCGCGGCCGGGCCAGTTCCAGTGGGGGAAGAGGTGGATCATGGGCTCCTCCGTCCAGCGGCTTTGGTAGAAGAAGTAGCCGTCGTCGGGGAAGCCTACGAGGTCGAGCTGGCCGGAGGTCGAGTTCTTCCGTGGCCAGCGGGATTCGCCCAGATAGTCGATGCCGGTCCACATGAAATCTCCGGCGAAATAGTCGTTCAACGATACGAACCGCCAGAGCTGTGCCGCGCGGATCATGCCTGTCGTGTACCAGGGTTGGACGCGGTCCGGGTCGTCGCCGATAGGGTATTCCCCACGCGTTCCGCGTACAGGGCCGCTTTCCGTGCCGATCAGTTTCCAGTCGGGGTGCGCGTGGCGATCTTGCGCCGCGTACAACTCTCGGCGCTCGTGCCACCGGTCCACGTAGTTGTAGCCGACGACGTCCAGCAGCTCCATGAACTCGACCGTGGTGGCGCCGTCGTCGGCGTAGATGTGATCGTTCCCCGTGGTGACGGGCCGCGTCGGATCTTCGCGGTGGGCGATCTCGACCAGCATGCGCAGCATATCGTGTCCGCCTTCGGCGTGCTGTTCACCGATCTCGTTGCCCAGGCTCCACAGCACGACCGACGGGTGATTCCGGTCCCGGCGCATGAAGTCGACTAGGTCTCGTTCGCCCCAGTCCGCGAAGTACTTGTTGTAGCCGTACTCCACCTTGCCGTGCGTCCATTCGTCGAACGCTTCGTCCATGACCAGCAGGCCCAGGCGATCGCACAGGTCCAGAAACTCGGGGGCCGGCGGGTTGTGGGCGGTGCGCACGGCGTTGACGCCCATACCCTTGAGCAGCTTGAGGCGTCGCTCCCAAACCGCCTCGGGCACCGCGGCGCCCACCGGTCCACCGTCGTGGTGCAGGTTCACCCCCAGCATCTTCACCCGCTCTCCGTTGAGCAGGAACCCGCGGTCGGCGTCGTAGGCGATGTGGCGGATCCCGAACGGCGTGTCCGTCTCGTCCACAGCTGGTCCGGCGGAATCCAGCACCGTGGCCCGCAGCGTGTAGAGCGCGGGCGCCTCTAACGACCAGAGCGCGGGGCCGTCCACCGAAAGCTGTTGGCTGAGCTCGGTCGCTTCGCCGGCGGTCAGCGTGAAGGGAACCTCCTCGCGCGCCACTTCCATCCCGGATGCGTCCAAGACAACGGAGCGGAGTCTTCCATTCCGTGCGCTCGTTCCGTCGTTCACTATCTGTGTCCGAACGGCCACCAGCGCTGCGGCGGAATCCACGTCGGGTGTGGTGACGAAGGTTCCCCAGTGGCCGATGTGCAGAGGATCCGTCACCGTCAGCCACACGTGGCGGTAGATGCCGCTGCCCGAGTACCAACGTGTGTTCGGCTGTCGGGAATTGTCTACCCGGACGGCCACGACGTTTTGGCCTTCGACGAGGTGTGGCGTCAGGTCGTAGTAGAAGCTGATGTAGCCGTAGGGCCGGCTGCCCAGATGATGCCCGTTGACCCAAACGTCGCTGTTCTGGTAAACGCCGTCGAATTCGATGGTGACGCGGCGCCCCGGAGGACCTTCGGGGAGCGTGAACGAGCGGCGGTACCAGCCGATACCCGTGGGCAAGTACCCGCCGCGGCCGCCGGTGGGCGCATTTTCGTCGTACGGCCCCTCGATGCTCCAGTCGTGGGGCAGGTCCAGCAAGCGCCAGGCGCTGTCGTCGAAGCCAGGCACTTCGGCGCCGGCGGCGTCGCCCTTCATGAACTTCCACCCGTAGTCCATCAGC
>JBDHHL010000176.1:0-8356 GCA_039589375.1 Gemmatimonadota bacterium
GATCGTTCTGGGGCACTTTCGCGTCTTCACGAACGTGGACGCGACCTTGATGACGATGGGGATGAGCGACCAAGCGATCCAGGCCATGTCCGGCAGCGTCGGTGGAGCGGCCGGTGTGGTGATACTGGCCGCGACGATTCTGCTGCTAGTTCGGAGGTTCGTGCTGCCGCGCGTACGTGAGGTCACCGGTGCGGCCGATATACTCGCCCTGCTGCTGATAGGGGCGATCATCGTGACCGGCAACATGATGCGGTTCGGGGCCGAGCACTTCGACCTTGCGCTCACGCGGGGCTACTTCGCCAGGCTGGCGAGCTTCGGCGGTGTCATGGAGGAAGCTGCATTGCAGAACAACGTGTTCTTGGTCCACATGGGCCTGGCGTTTCTGCTGATCATGATCATTCCGTTCAGCAAGATCCTCCATTTCGGGGGGATCTTCTTTACTCATCAACTCATTCGGAAGCAGTGAGGCCGGGGAGACAACCATGTCCGAGAACAACAAGAAAGAGCTAGTCGTTGAGTCTATCAACGCCATAAAGGACGGCCCCCGCGCGCTGCGGATGTACATGGAGATGTGCGTCAAATGCGGAACGTGCGCATCGGTCTGTCCGGTCTACTTCGGCAAACCCGAAAAGCGCTACAACCCGGCCGAGCGAACGGACCTGATCCGCCGCATCTACCGCAAGCACAACACGCTGGGCGGGAAGCTGTTCGGCAGGTTGGCCGGGGCCGAGGACTTCGACGAGGCAGAGCTGGAGGATTGGCAGCAGATCTTCTACGAGTGCACCGGTTGTCGCCGTTGCGCCATGTTCTGCCCCTTCGGGATCGATCACTCGGTTGTCACTCGCAAGGGACGTGCGATTCTGGACAAGCTGGGCATGACCCCGGAGACGATGGCGAGAGTGGTCCGGATATCACTCGAGACCGGGAATACCGACGGTGCCGGGGAGGCCGCATTCCGCGCCTCGATCGACTTCCTCGAGGAGGAGATGAAGGACGAGCACGGCATCGACATCAAAATCCCCATCGATGCGAAAGGTGCGGAGTACTTCTACGTGCCGCCTTCGGGAGATGTGCTCGTCAACCCGGAGGCCACGATGGGCCTCGCCAAGGTCTTCCACGCTTTGGGGATGGCGGATAAGTGGACCATGAGCTCCAGGTGCTTCGACGGGGCCAACTATGGGCTGTTCACCGGTAACGACGGTGACATGAAGGCCGATAACAAGATGTATGTGGAGGAAGCCAAGGAGCTGGGCACCAAGGTCATGCTGATGGGTGAGTGTGGCCACGCGTATAGAATCATGAAGATGATGATGGAGAAGACCAGCTGGTGGGGTGAGCTACCGTTCGAGATCATCAACTGTATGGAGTGGACCGCAGATCACATCAGGGCCGGCCGACTCCAATTCGACAAGTCGAAGAACCAACAACCAGTCACGTACCACGACCCGTGCAACTTCGGACGGTCTTGCGGCATCACGGAGGAGCCTCGGGTCATTCTCGAAGCCTCCTGCGCCGACTTTCGCGAGATGCATCCCAATCGGGGCGAGAACTGGTGTTGTGGAGGCGGCGGCGGGCTGTCCGCCATGGACGACATATTGGAGTTCCGTATGGAGATCTCCGGCAAGAAGAAGCTCGAACAAATTCGCGAAACCGGAGCCGAGTATGTGTCCACAGCTTGCTCGAACTGCAAGCGTCACCTGACACAGCTGCTCGAGCATCACGAAGAGCAGATCGAGGTCGGGGGCGTTCATGATATGCTCTCTCGCGCCATTCTCGTCAACGGGAAGGCCGCCGAGCGGGTGGAGTACGTGTAGCGCAGACATCGCTTCCGGCGCTTTGGCAAGGGA
Organism: Gemmatimonadota bacterium; assembly: GCA_039589375.1. GTDB lineage: Bacteria > Gemmatimonadota > Gemmatimonadetes > Palauibacterales > KS3-K002 > JASFMO01. The sequence goes on from JBDHHL010000176.1 coordinate 1,848, forward strand.
CTGTGGCCGTCGGCTACGGCCCCTTTTGCTGGATGGGCAACATACGCTGCTAGCAGCCCATCACGACGACCCGCTAGATCCGCTGAAGCGAGCCGCTGCCCGAACGAGCGCCGGGGCCCAACTCTCGGAGCCCAGAGCATGCACGTGCGTGTAGCACGCCAGCACGTTGTGGTGGCACAGACCGTCCCGTTCGCCGTCGAAGGCGTGGCCCCGGTGCACGCGGAACGCGAAGGTCAGTCCCTCCGCGGAAGACTGCATGTACGTGTAGTGGAACTCGTGCCCTCGTATCGTCTCACCAAGCGGATAGAACGGGTTGTTCTCGACGGTCTCGAGCACGGTATATCCGTGTCCCTGAGGCTTGGCGCGGAAGGCGAAGACGGCGGGCAGCGCGCCCACCATGGGGTACTCCTTTCCCTCGTACAGGAGCTTATCACCCAGATAGACGGTCCCGCCGCACTCGGCATAGACGGGCAACCCACGCTCGATCGAACGGCGCAGAGAGTCGCGGAACAGCTTGTTCTCCGCCAAAGCAGGGGCCAGCGTCTCCGGAAAGCCGCCCCCGATGTAGAGCGCGTCGACCTCAGGCAGTGCCGCGTCGCGTATAGGGGAAACGTCGATCAAATGCGCTCCCTCACGCGCCAGCGCCTCGAGGTTGTCGGGGTAGTAGAACTGAAACGCGGCGTCCCGAAATATGCCGATCCGTGCCGCCTCCGCACTCTGTACCTCCTGAGCGGCCGCGCTGGCTGGTGGCGGCTCGAGCGCCGGGGCCTGCCGGGCCAGGTCCCACGTGGCCTCCAGATCGATGTGCTCCTGAGCCACGTCGGCAGCCTGCTCAATGGCGCTCGAGAGCTGGCCGTGCTCCGGGGGTGGTACGAGGCCCAGGTGCCTTTCCGGAAAGAGGTGCTCGCGAATCCGGGGAATGGCGCCCAGCACCGGCAGCCCGCAGGCAAGCTCGATGGCCTCGCGCAGCACCGATTCGTGCCGAGGGCCGGCCACCTGGTTCAGGATGACTCCTCGCAGTGGAACCTGCGGGTCCAGCCGCTGGCAGCCCAGAACGACGGCGGCGACCGTGCGCGTCGCCTTAGTGCAATCCACGGCGAGAACAACTGGGGCTTGCAGCAGTTTGGCGAGCTCGGCCGTGCTGTAGCTGCCCCGGGCGTCCACGCCGTCGTACAACCCGCGGTTGCCCTCGATGACGGCCACGTCGGACTCGGCGCTCGAGCCGGCGAAGGAACCCAGCGCGGCTTCCTGGGACATGAGGAAAAGGTCGAGATTCCGGCAGGGTCGGCCCGCGGCCAGCGACAGCCAGGCCGCGTCGATGTAATCGGGACCCTTCTTGAAAGAAGCCACGCGGCGGCCCTGCTTTCGCCAGGCCGCCGCGAGTCCAAGGGAGATCAGTGTTTTTCCGCTGCCGCCTCGCACCCCGGCGATCAGGATCCGGGGGGAGCTCATGGGTCACACCATTTCGATGAAGCCGCAGGGACAGATCTCCGCGCACTTCTTGCAACCGGTGCAGTTCACCATCTTGAACGGGTAGAGGTCGCCTTTCACCAGCGGCTTCTCGATGGCCTGATCCTGGCAGTACATCCAGCACTTCTCGCAGTCGAAACAGTACCCGCAGCTCATGCAGCGCTGCGCTTCTTCGGTCACCTGATCTTGGCTGAATCCCAGGTTGACCTCGAGGTCCACCGACTCCATCCGCTGGTCGATGTCGATGGCCGTGGGCTCACCGCGCTCCTGTTTCTCGTAGTGATCCAGCAGCATCTTATCGGTTCGGATGATCTCCATCCCGTCTTTCTCGGCGGGGGTGCCGCTGAACCTGCGGACGATCGCTTCGGCCGCCCTACGGCCGTGGCCGACCGCGGTGGTGACCAGGTCGAGCGATGTCACGTCACCTCCGGCCCAGATGCCGTCGACCTTCGTGGCCCCCTCGTCATCCACCTTGATCCAGTCCCTGCCCTCGATCAGCGACTCGAAGCCTGAAAAGTCCGGTGCCTGGCTGACGGCCGAGATGACCGCGCTGGCCGGGATCTCGAACTCTGATCCTTCGATGGGAACGGGTCGGCGGCGACCGGAGGAGTCGGGCTCGCCCAGCTCCATGCGAATGGCCGTCATGGCAACCACCCGGCCGTTCTCCTGCCTGAAGCCGATCGGTGCGGCCAGAAACTCGATCGTGATCCCCTCGTTGATCGCCTCCTCCACTTCCTCCTTGATCGCCGGCATCTCGGCGAGCGTGCGCCGATAAAGGACCGTCACGTTCGCGCCGAGGCGCTTGCAGATCCGCGCGGCGTCGATCGCCGTATCACCCCCACCGACCACGATCGCCACGACGTCCTTGCCCAACTCCAACTTTTCACCGTGGTGGAAGCGACTCAGGAAGTCCACTCCGGAGTACACGTTGGGAGCATCCTCCCCTTCGACGCCAAGGCTGACTCCCTGCTGGGCGCCGAGGGCGACATAGACGGCCTGGTACGAACCCTTGAGATCCTCGACGCTCGTCTCCTTGCCGATCTTCACGCCGCACTTCAGCTCGACGCCGACGTCCAGGATCTTCTGGATCTCGGTGTCGAGCACCGACTCGGGGAGTCGATAGCCCGGGATGCCGTAGCGCAGCATCCCTCCGGCCTGCTCCAATGCCTCGAACACCGTCACGCCGTAGCCCCGCCGGGCCAGTTGGTAGGCGCAGGAGAGGCCGCTGGGTCCGGCACCGACCACGGCGACCTTCTCGGACTTCTTCTCATCGCTCAGCCTTTTCAGCGCGATGTCCTTTTCGATGCCGTAGTCGCCGATGGCCCTCTCGATCTTGTTGATGTTGACCGCGCCCTCGAGTTCCTTGCGGTTGCATTCGCTCTCGCAGGGAGCGGGGCACACGCGGCCGCAGACAGCGGGGAAGGGGCTGGTATCGGTGTAGATATGCCAGGCTTCCTCGAAAGCCTGATCACGGGGCTTCTCCAGGTGCTCCGCCTGAGCGATGGTCGTACAGAATTGCCTAATAAGATTGCCGCTCGGGCAAGTCGCGTGGCACGGGGGCTTCCTCTCGACGTGCTTGGGTCGCAAAGGCGACATCTCACGCGAGGCACCGCTGGAAAATCCCCTCGTTCCGAAGCTCTTCTTCTTCTTCTTTACCTTCTTCACAGCCATAAGTCACCCCGCCCGCCGCGTGGTAGGTTGTCGATTGCTGCAGCCGCGTTCCCATCGTGGGAACGCGGCTGCCTTTCACAGTTACTTGACCGCAAGAACAGCTGCTATCAGCCGCCCTCCGCGGCCCCCTCTTCTGGAGGGAGTTCGATGAAGCTGCCGCCGAAGTAGGTGTAGACGCATCGTCCGGAATCCATCAGGGTACGAATAGCGGCCTTGCACAACTTCTTGTCGACTTCGTCTTCACCGAACTTCTGGATCATCGCCTTGGTCAGATCGCCGGCTTTTAGCTTCTTCTTGCCCTGGTACTCCGCGACCAGGTCGTACATGGCGTCCGCGACTTGTTCGGTCGTTACGGCCATCGCGTACCTCCTAGACGTGCCTTAGCTGCGCGGACCGCTTGTATGTCAGGCCCGCAAATTTGAAGTCGTCGATGTGCTCCTTCTGGAACTCGATGCCGGTCATCTTGAAGAAGCGGGGCCAGCCGATACGATCGATGAACTCGCCCATGCGCTCGTACTTGCGAGCGTTGTCGATCCAAACCTCCGTGATGTTCCGCACGGCCTCGACTACTTCCGGCCAACGCGGCGGGTTGTTCGGAAGGAAGGGGATCGCCAGCTTCGAGAATGTCGGCTCCGAACGGGCGTTCGAGACCTTGCCCCCGACCCAGATCGAAACGCCGTCGTTGAGCGCATCGGCCATCGGCAAAGACGGGCAAACCGTGAAGCAGTTTGCGCAGAACATGCACAGCTCCTCCTCCAGGTCGACGGAGGGCTTGCCGTCTACGGTCGCCGGCCGGATCGCTGCCGTGGGGCAGGAAGCGATCACGTTGGGGATCTCGCACACTTTGTTGAGGTTATCGTGCAGAATCCGCGGGGGTCTGCGATGGATGCCGAGGATCGCGATGTCCGAGCAGTGCACCGCACCACACATGTTGAGGCAGCAGGCCAGTGCGATCCGCAGTTTCCCGGGTATTTCTCGCCCGGTGAAGTAGTCGCAGAGATCGTCCATCACGGCCTTCACCACGCCGGACGCGTCCGTCGCCGCCGAGTGGCAGTGTATCCAACCCTGAGTATGCACGATGTTGGAGATGGCGTTGCCGATGCCACCCACCGGGTGTCCGATCTTCGCGAGATCAGCGATCAGCGGGTCGATCTTCGACTCATCCGTGAGCAGGAACTCGACGTTGTTGCGGCTGGTGAACCTCAGGTAGCCGTCGCAGTACTTGTCAGCCAGTTCCGCGAAATCGCGGATCCTCTCGATACCCAGCAACCGCGGCGATGCCGCGCGCACGGTGTAGAGCTTGTCGCCGGACTCGCCGACGTGGACCATTACGCCGGGCTTGATGATTTCGTGGTGATCCCACTTCCCGTAGTTCTCCTTGATCACGGGAGGCAGGAACTTCTCATAGTTCGGAGGTCCGATATCGGTTAGTCTTTCCGTTGCCATGTCTCAATCTCCCCAGAAGAGTACCTTCCTGTAACTCGTTCCCTGTACGCCCAGTCGCTCTACGCCTCTTCCTCTTCCTCGAAGTATTCCTCGTAGAAGACGTAGGGGTTCTCTCTGGGGTAGGCGATCATCTCGGGGATGGGCTCCACCTCGATGGCCTCGAGGAAGTTCCCGAGCCCGACGCGCTGCATCAGTTCGCCGACCCGTTCCCGGTTCTTGCCGTGCTCGCCCCAGAAGTCCCAGATGCGCTCGATGAGGTCTTTGAGCTCTTCGTACGGTGGCTCGATCTTCATGAACGGCACCAGCACCGACGACAGAAGTGCGCCCTCTACGATCGGCGCCTTGGCGCCCAAGAGGATAGTCGCACCGCGGTCTTTGCCGGGCTTGAGAGCCTTGGGCATCGCGTTGATGCAGTGCATGCACTTCACGCAGTTCTCGTCGTCGATCTCGAGCTTCGTACCGTCCCACTCGATGCACTTGGTGGGGCAGTTGCCGCAGACATCCTTCTGAATGTCGAGGCCGGCTTCCGCAGCAGCTTTCACCTCCGCCTGATCGATCTGAATCTCGTCGCGCCAGGTTCCGATGACTGACATGTCCGCTCGCGCAATCGAAGCGACGCAGTCGTTCGGGCAGCCCGCACACTTGATCTTGTACTTGTACGGGAAGGCGGGACGGTGCAGCTCGTCCTGGAACGTCTGCGTGAGATCGTTGGTCAGGTGCAGCGTGTCGAAACACGCCCATTCGCAGCGGGCCGGACCCACGCAGCAGCTGGGCGTCCGCATGTCGGAACCGGAACCGCCCAGGTCGAAGCCGGCAGCGGTGAGTTCCGCGAAGGTGGGCTCGAGCTCGTCTGTGGTCGTGCCGAGCAGGATGATGTCACCCGTGGACCCGTGCATGTTGGTGAGCCCGGATCCGTGGCGTTCCCAAATGTCGCAGATCGTCCGCAGAGCGTCGGACGTGTAGAACCAGCCGCTCGGCATGTTGACGCGCAGGGTGTGAAAGTGCGCGATATCGGGGAACTCCTCCTGCAGGTCGCTATAGCGGCCAATCACGCCTCCGCCATAACCCATGACCCCCACGATGCCGCCGTGCTTCCAGTGGCCGATCTTCTCCTCGTAGGACCGCTCCAGCAGCCCTAGGAGGCTTTCGGTCATCTTGTTCTTCTCGGCCGTCTTCTTGATCTGCGTGACGAAACTGGGCCACGGCCCCTTTTCCAGCTCATCGAGCATCGGGGTGCCGTTGTTGCCTTTGTCTGCCATCGTCAGCTCCTTTCGGATGGGCATGATGGCGCTTCCATTGCACTTCTGGTCAGGTCACTTCCAGCCGTTCCCTGACGTTCACCACCACTCTATATAGAACCGTTAACACGAAGAAACCAAGTGCATATACTCCGAGGGTAATCGCTACCTCGGGGGCCGTCGGCGCGTATTCTGTTACCTCCCCCAAAGGCGATGGGATGAACCCGGTCACCACCATCGCGAGGCCCTTCTCGATCCAGATAGCTAGAACCACCGCGGCACACAGCGGTGCCAGGAACTTCTCCTGCTTGCGGATACGCGGCATCAGCAGGAGCACCACGGCGCAGACCGTCAGCCCCGCGTTGATCCACATCCAGGGAACCAGACCGGCCCGCCCCTCGAGACCGACGAAGAGATACTCGAACGCGTGCATGTGGTGCGGCATATCGCTGTAAAGCCCGGTGAACAACTCGACCAGAACGAAGAACAGGTTGACCACCATCGCGTAGGCGACGATCGTGGCGAGCTTCTGGATCGCCTCCCAGCCCGCGTCGAACCGGGTGAAGCGCCGCAGGATCAGGGCAAGGAGGATCAACAGGCTGGGGCCCGAAGCAAATGCTGAGGCGAGGAAGCGGGGCGCCAGGATAGCCGTCATCCAGAAGGCCCGGGCTTCCAATCCCGAAT
>JBDHHL010000177.1:0-8346 GCA_039589375.1 Gemmatimonadota bacterium
TGGACCGCCACAGCCGACTCAATCCTCAAAAAGGTTCAGCGACTTTGTGAAGCCATCGCTGGGACAGGACACTAGAACGGGTCCGTCTAAGCCACGCAGCAGTAGTCGCTCGGCTCTTCGAAACCCGCCGCCGTTAGCTGCTCCCGGATCACATCACGGGCGCCGGCCGCCCCCACCGCTACGAGCAGGTACGCGTCCGTGTAACGGGTGACCGCCTCTGCGTCTTCCACCAACGCGCCATAGATCTCCTGGCCGATCCGTCTCGGATCGATGTCGAAGAACCCGCGGATATGGATCCCGTCTGCGGCCAAGGCACGAGCGAAGTCTTTGCCCACGCGCCCTGCTCCCCACAGCCGCACCGAATCTCGCGCGTCAGGCAGGCTACGCCGCAGGTAGTGGATCTTGCAGCGGCGGAACGCGTCCGGCGCGTAACGGGGATCGCTGCGCGACATCCGGTGGCTGCCCTCGCGCCAGAAGTGCAGAACGCGCGGCACGTTCGCCAGCCGGGCCCCAGACGTGTGGAGCCGCAAGACCAGGTCATAGTCCTCCGGCCAGGCGTTCGTCTGGTATCCCCCGGCCTTCTCGAAGGCATCACGCCGGACCATCAGGGTGGGATGAGCTATCGGACACTCGACGAACGCGTCTCGAGCCACCTGCTCAGGCTCCGTCAGATCGTTGAGCCACGTTTGGTAACGACGCGCCCCCCATCCCACGGCCCCCCACGGGAAGTATCGGACCTGAGTCCCAACCGCGGCCACCTCGGGCCGGGAGCCCAGGAATTCGACCTGCTCGGCAAACCGGCGGGGGTGTGCCACATCGTCCGCATCGGCCCTCGCCAATAGCGCGCTCCGGCATAGGCCGCTACCCGTCTGAAGCGCCGCTGGCAGGCCGACCCGTTCCAGATGAACGACTCGAACACGATCGTCCCTTGCCGCCCAGCGTTCCAGGAGGTCTGCCGTGTCGTCGGCGGAACCGTCATTCACGGCGACTACCTCGAAGTCCCGGAAGGTCTGCATGCGGATGCCGCTGATTGCCTGCGGGAGGTGGTCCGCCGCGTCGCGGCAGGGGAGCAGCACGGAAAGCGGTGGCGGGTCGCTCACTTCGTCAACGCGATTCTCTCAGATGGTTCATCCCCGGCGCCCCCGTTCGACAGAAGCTCTCGCAGGAAACGGCCCGTATGCGACGCTTCCGTCTCCAGGATGACCGGCGGAGGGCCCATCGCCACCACCTCACCGCCATGCACGCCCGCACCCGGCCCCATGTCGATGATCCAGTCCGCCTGCTTTATCACGTCGAGGTGGTGCTCGATGACCAGTACCGTGTTGCCGGCCTCGATTAGTTGATCCAGCACGTCAAGCAGCTTCTGCACATCGTACAGGTGCAACCCGGTGGTCGGCTCGTCCAACAGGTAGAGCTTGTGGCCCGCCCGGCGGTTCGCCGATGCCAGCTCTCGGGCTAACTTCAGGCGCTGCGCCTCGCCGCCGGAGAGGGTCGTCGCGGGCTGTCCCAGTCGCAAATAGCCCAGCCCAACTCGTTGCACTTGCCACAACATCTCGCCCAGCTTGTCCTCTTTGATGAAGAACTGGATCGCTTCGTCCACCGTAAGGCTCAGAACGTCGTGGATGCTCAAGCCCCGGTAGCGAACCTGCAGGATCTCCGGCTTGAAGCGCCGGCCACCGCACATGTCGCAGGGCACGAAGACGTCGGCCAGGAAGAGCATCTCTACCTCGACCTGGCCGGCCCCCTCGCATTCCTCGCAGCGACCGCCGGCCACATTGAACGAGAAATCGCCGGGCCCAAGCTTACGCCGTCGCGCCTCCGGTTGCTCCGCAAAGATGCGACGGATCTCCGTGTACGCTTTCAGATAGGTCACCGCGTTCGAGCGCGGCGTGCGACCGATCGGGCTCTGGTCGACTAGAACAACGCCCGACAGCGCACCGCTCCCGCGAATCGCCCGGTAGGTACCCACCGGCTCACCCAGGTGCCGCTTGGCACTAGTCTGGCCAGCGATGCGCCGCTCCAACGCCCGGTAGAGGATATCGTGAACCAGCGTCGACTTGCCGCTTCCCGACACCCCCGTCACAACCGTGAGCGCACCGAGCGGGACGCTCACATCCACGGCGTCCAAGTTGTGCAGGCGCGCGCCTTCCAGCGTCAAGCGCGCACCGTCGACCCGGCGACGGTGCGCCGGCGTCGGGATGGTCCGGCGGCCCGATATGTAGGCGCCGGTCAAAGTCTCGGAGGTGAGCAGACCTTCGAGGCTTCCCTCGTAGACGAGATCGCCGCCGTGCTCGCCGCTGGCAGGACCCAACTCGACCACGTGATCCGCCCGCTCGATGGCCGCCGGATCGTGCTCGACCACCAATACAGTGTTCCCAAGGTCGCGCAGTTGGTCCAGCAGGCGATACAGCCGCCCCGTATCGCGGGGATGGAGGCCGATGGAGGGTTCGTCCAGCACGTACGTGACGTCCACCAGCGCGCTTCCCAGCGCGTCCGCCAGATTGATGCGCTGTGCCTCGCCACCCGAGAGCGTGCGAGCTTGGCGATCGAGCGTCAGATAGCCCAACCCGACATCGTCCAGGAACGCCACTCGCGCTCTCAGTTCGCGCAATATGACCTCTGCGATGGCGGTCTCGTGCTCGCTCAAACCCAGTCGCTCCAGCCAAAGGCGTAGCTCCTCCACCGGCAGCCCGCTCACCTGGCCGATCGTCCGCCCGTCGACCTTCACGTTCAGCGCCTCGGGGCGCAGACGGCTGCCGCCGCAGTCCACGCACGTCTGCGCGCTCTGGTACTGGCGAACGAACACACGAATGTACTGCTTGTACCGCTTCGTCTGCCTGAGCCGCTCGAGCTGCTCCAGTAAGCCTTCGAAGTCACGTTCACCGTGCAGGACGATCTTCCGAAACCGCTCCGGCAGATCGCACCAGGGGATGCGCATCGAGACCTTGTGCTTGCGCGCCAGTTCACGCAGCCGGTAGCGCCGGTCCTCGTAGCGCGGCTTCGTCCAGGGATCTACTGCACCATCGTCCAGCGAGCGCTCGGGATCCGGAATCACGAGGTCGAGATCGAAGTCCAGCGTGGCGCCGAACCCGTTGCAGGTCGAGCACGCGCCCAGCGGACTGTTGAACGAGAACAGCGACGGCCGCGGCTCGGGAAACGACCGCCCGCACGTCGGGCAGCGGAACCGCTCGGTGAAAACCAGCCGCTCCTTCCCCCGCTTCCCGTCATCTGCCAACACCACGGCCTCGCCCTCGCCTTCCACGAATGCGGTCCCCAACGAATCGGCCAGACGCGACGCGGAAGCACCGCCCACCTCGAGCCGGTCCACCACGACAAGCAGCTCCCCCGCCTCGGTGAACGACGGCGCCGATCCGCTCCCCTCGTGGCCGCCAGGTTCGCCCAGGTAAACCTCGCGGCCATCCACCAACACGCGAATGAACCCCAGGGCCCGCAGATTCTCCGCGATTAGCTCGTCAGAGACTTCGGCGGACAGCGGCAGCGGGAAGCCGATCTGAATCCGCGTTCCCTCGGGCAACGACTGTACCCGATCCACGGCTGTCTGAACCGTGTCCGGTTTGACCTCTCGCTCGCATTCGGGGCAGTACGTGCGACCCACGCGCGCCCACAACAACCGCAAATAGTCGTAGACCTCGGTGGCCGTACCCACCGTCGAGCGGCTCGTCTTGGTGGGGTTCTTCTGCTGAATCGCGACGGCCGGGCTAACCCCGTCCACGGAGTCCACATGCGGCCGTTCCATCCGCTCGAGGAATTGCTTCGCGTAGCTGGAGAGCGACTCCACGTACCGCCGCTGAGCCTCGGCAAAGATCGTATCGAAGACCAGCGACGACTTCCCAGAGCCCGATGGACCCGTCACCACCGTAAACGATCGGTGCGGGATATCGAGGTCTATTCCCTTGAGGTTGTGCTGGGAAGCGCCACGTACGCGAATGAAATCGTCCATGCGATGCGTGTTATCCTGAACAAACAAGCTCTTGAATAGCGAATATCCAACACCGGACACTCAATGTCGAAGCGTACCACTTCAATATTCGACATTCGATATTCACCAATCGATATTCAAAAACCTCAATCAAGCCCCTTTCCGAGGGTCCTGCCACCAGCTTACCTTCGCTTCTAATGCAGCCAGCACCTGAAGCCGAGTTCCACGAAGAGGAGGCCCTCGGAAAGGCCTATGACGGGCGCCTCATGCGCCGTCTCCTGCGCTACCTGCGGCCCTACCGGCTCAAGGTGGCGCTGGCCGTAGTCATGCTCATCGCCGCCTCCGGCCTCGATCTTGTCGGACCATACCTGACAGCCCGAGCCATCGATGTCGCCATCCCGCGCCGCGATCTAGACATGCTGGCGGTACTGGCTGGAATCTATACGCTCACCCTGGTGCTTGCTCTGTTTCTCAGCTACGCCCAGACGCTCACCACCGTCTGGATCGGCCAGCGCGTCATGTACGACTTGCGCACCCAGATCTTTGCCCAGCTCCAACGGCTCTCTTTGCGCTTCTTCGACCGCAATCCCGTGGGCCGTCTGATGACCCGGCTCACCAGCGACGTCGAGGCGCTGAACGAGATGTTCACTTCGGGCGTCGTCGCGATCTTTGGGGATGTCTTCACCCTCGTCTTCATCGTCGGGATCATGCTGGCGATGAACTGGGAGCTCGCCCTGGTCTCCTTCACCGTAGTGCCCCTCGTGTACATCACGGCCCACTGGTTCCGCAAGAACGTCCGTCGCTCTTATCGCGATATCCGCGTCAAGCTGGCCCGCATCAACGCGTTCCTGCAGGAGCGCATCACAGGGATGGGCGTGGTTCAACTGTTCGGCCGCGAACGGACGGAGCTCGCAAAGTTCCAGGAGATCAACGACGACCACATGCGCGCGCACCTGCGCTCCATCCACTACTACGCGCTCTTTTGGCCGATCATCGAGGTCATCGCGGCCGTCGCCGTGGCTCTGGTGCTCTGGTACGGCGGGCTCAACGTTCTGGAAGGTACGCTCACCGTCGGCGTCGTCGCCGCATTCCTCCAGTACGTCCGGCGCTTCTACCGCCCCATCCAGGACCTGTCTGAGAAGTTCAACATCTTGCAGAGCGCCATGGCCAGCTCGGAGCGTATCTTCAAGCTCCTCGATTCCGAGCCCACCGTACCCGACCCCGTCTCGGCGAAGCGCATGCCCTCTCCCGTGCGCGGCGCCGTCGAGTTCCGCGACGTTTGGTTCGCCTACAACAAGTCGGGCCACCGTGACGACGGGAGCCCGCCCGATTGGGTCCTGAAGGACGTTTCCTTCAAGGCCACGCCCGGAGAACGGCTGGCCATCGTCGGCCACACCGGCGCGGGCAAGACGACGATCATCAACTTGCTGACGCGCTTCTACGACGTGCAGCAGGGCGCGATCCTTCTCGACGGGGTCGACGTCCGCGAGTTCACTCAACGCGAACTCCGTACCGCTATCGGTCTCGTGCTCCAGGATGTCTACCTGTTCAGCGGCAGCGCCCGGCTCAACATCCGGCTGGGCAAGCAGGATATCACCGAGGAGCAGATGATCGCCGCGGCCCGGCGAGTCGGCGCCGACCGCTTCATCCGCAACCTGCCGGATGCATACGACCATTCCCTGGGCGAACGGGGCTCCAGCCTGAGCGTCGGCGAGCGGCAGCTACTGTCTTTCGCCCGCGCCCTCGCCTTCGATCCGGCCATCCTGATCCTCGACGAGGCGACCAGCTCGGTCGACTCCGAGATCGAAGCGCAAATCCAGGCCGCGCTCGAGGAGCTCATGCGCGGCCGCACCAGCATCGTCATCGCCCACCGCCTCTCCACCATCCAGAACGCCGATCGCATCCTCGTCTTGCACCACGGCGAGCTGGTCGAGGAAGGGACCCACGCCGAACTGCTCGAGCGGGACGAGCTGTATGCGCGCCTATACGAGCTCCAGTTCGCCAGCGAACCCGTTGCTTAAACTCCCCATCGCCATCGCCATCACCATCGATGACGACCCACCCGCATTGCAACAAGATCCCCCGACGCGCAGATTGCGCCGACGCTAACCCTCTCGACCGTAGACTACTCGAACCGGAGACACACGTGAACCGTCTATTCTTGCTCTTGACCGCCACCGCTACAGTCGCTTTCACAGCATGCTCGTCCAAACAGCCGGATACTCAACCGGCGCCCGACTCCAGCCAGCCACCGCACACCGCAACCACCGAGGCCGCCATCACCGCGGATGATCTGCTCGAGCGTCTCACGGCGTTTGCCCACGACTCGATGATGGGTCGCGAGTCCGGCACCCTGGGCAACTACAAAGCCACGGAGTACCTGGCCGCGGAAGCGGAACGCCTCGGCTTAGAACCCGCGGGCGAAGACGGCACGTATTTCCAGACGATCCCTCTCGTGGAGCGTGGCGTCGACGCTGGCTCGTCCGTCTCGGTCGGCGGCGGCGAGCTTGCGCTCTGGACCGACTACGCGCCGGTCCCGCCCATGGCGGGTTTCTTTCTCCCCATCTCGGTCGGTATCAGTGGCAGCCTGGATGGCGTCCAGGCGATCTACGGTGGCCGCGCCGGTGATCCGGAGGCCCCGCTTTCACCCGACGATGTCGCGGGCAAGCTGCTCGTGCTCGGCGCCCCGCGAGGCCAAGCGGGCTCGCCGGACGCTTGGAATCGCTACAGCTCAGCTGCCGGTATCGCCATAGCCATGCTCGAGCAGTTCCCGCCTCGAGTGATCGAGTTCATGCGTACGCCGCACACCGTTCTGGCCGGCGACGATGCGCCCGGGGGTCCCCTCACCATGCTCGTCACCGGAGAGGTCGCGGAGCGGCTCGTCGGCTCACCGCTCGAGAGCGCGACCGTGGGCGCCCTTGGGGCAACGGTGGAAGGCACATTCCGTTACGAGGACAAACCTTCACCGCATCCGGCGCGGAACGTCGTCGCCGTGCACCGCGGCAGCGATCCGACGGTCCGCGATCAGTACGTGGCGATCGCCGCCCACACCGACCACGACGGCTACGCCCGGCGCGCGGTAGACCACGACTCGCTGCGCGCGTTCAACAGCGTCGTGCGGCCCGCGGGCGCCGAGAGTCGAAGGCGACCGGCTACTGCCGAGGAACAGGCACAGATAGACGCCAGGCTCGACAGCCTCCGGTCGCTGCGCCCGGCCCACCTCGACTCGATCATGAACGGCGCCGATGACGATGGGTCGGGATCGGTGGTCATGCTCGAGGTTGCGGAGGCGTTCGCCGGCGGCGGCGAGCGGCCACGTCGCTCAATTCTGTTTGTCTGGCATACCGCTGAGGAGAAGGGACTGCTCGGCGCGGATCACTTCACCCGCAATCCGACTGTACCGCGCGATTCAATCGTCGCCCATTTCAACATGGACATGGTTGGGCGCGGCAGCCCCGGCGACGTCGAGAACGGAGGCCCCGGCTACCTTCAGATCATCGGTTCCCGGCGTCTGTCCACGGAGCTCGGCGACCTGGTCGAGCAAGTCAACGAGCGAGACGGCTTCGGCTTCCAGTTCGACTACCAGTACGACGCCGAGGGACACCCTCAGATGTTCTACTGCCGCAGCGACCACTACATGTACGCGCGATTCGGAATCCCCATCGCCTTCCTCAGTACGGGCAGCCACATGGACTACCACCAGGTGACCGACGAGGCCCAGTACATCGACTACGAGAAGATGGAAGACGTCTCCAGATTCCTCGAAGCGCTGGCCCGCACGATCGCGGACCTCGACCACCGCGTGGTCGTGGACAAACCGAAGCCCGATCCCTATGCGCCCTGTCGGCAGTAGGAGCACACACTTGGGCGGCAGTTAGAGTAGGAGTAAGACAGCGGCGGCTGAGCGGTACCAGTCAGCGTTCTAGCAGGCCTAGGATCAGCTCGGCGTTCCGGCGGCCGGCTCCCAGATTGGCTTGCACGTAGTCCATAGCGGCCAGACCCGCCGACCTGCGCTCCGCCGCATCCTCCAGCCAGAGAACGAGCACCGCCTCCACCTCGGCGGCGTCCGCAACGGCGTACGCGCCACCCCGCTCGATCAGCTCTCCCGCCTCCCGAGCATTTGCGTGACGGGGCCCGAACAGGACCGGCGCGCCCAACGCCGCCGGCTCGAGCACCGAGTGCAGGCCGCGCTTCCCGAACCCGCCGCCCACATAGGTGATGTCCGCCAGCGCGTACAGCTCACCCAGCGCACCCACTTTGTCGACGATCACGACTTCCCGTAGCTCGCCTTCGCCAGCCTCCAGCTCCGATAGCCGCGCATGCGCCAGCTCATCCACATCCAGATGCGCCTCCAGCCGCCGCAGATGGTCGTCCGTCGGCTCGTGTGGTACGAACACGGCGCGGAA
>JBDHHL010000178.1:0-8328 GCA_039589375.1 Gemmatimonadota bacterium
GTCCCACCAGGCCTCGAGCATGGCAGGCCGGTCCAGCCCTACCATCCGTAATGCCAGCGCTGAACCGCGGCCTTCGGCGACTACCGGGCCATGCACGGAGCGACGAACGACCAGGGTGTCCTCGCGAAGACTGCCGTCAGCCGACTTTACCTTGATGGTGTGCTCGTGGGATTCGAACTCGCGCACCTCTCCGTTCCAGCGATAGCCGCCAGCGGCGAGCTCGAGACGGTAGAGGTCAGAGCCGTCGTGGGTGTTGTTCGTGTGGGTCCAGCCGAGATGGTCATTGAAGGCGATCGCGAGGGTTGGGGTACCCACCGCCGTCGCGCCATAGACATTCACCCCTGGACCCACGAGCTGCGCTTCGAAAAGCAGGTCGTGGTCCACCCAAAACAGGTGCGGGTTCGCCAGCAGCATGGCGTTGCCGCTGGCCGAGCGGGAGGGTGCGATCGCCCAGGCGTTGGAGCCGGCGGCCAGCTGGCGCCGTGCTGCCTGGACGACGTGAGGGTCGGTGACGAAGCTGAAGAGGATACTACGCTGGAACTGGGCCAGCACATCGGTGGCGGTGACGGGAAGGACAACCTCGAGCTCGTCGTCGATCTGACCGGGCTGCTCGCTCGCGTAGACGTTGATTCCTTCCGCGAATGCATCCAGGTACCGTCGGAACTCCGGGGTCTGCGCCTCGTACCACTCCTGCGCCCGCGCCGGCACGCCCATGGTGAGCAGGTAGCGGTCCATCTGAAGGTTAGTCCAACCGAGATCGCCGGCGCTTTCCTCACCCCAGTACTCGGCGCTGCGCGCCCGGCCTTCACCGTAGAGCCTGAGTATCAGATCGCCGTGGCTTCGCGCTTGCGCCCATCCAAAAGCGAAGAAGACATCCTCTTCGGTCTGCCCGTAGACGTGCGGAATCCCCCAGACATCCCATAGGATCTCGGTGCGTTCGGGACCGTCTCGGCGGCAGGCGGCGAGCAGTATGGCCGCGCCCAAGGCAACGGTGGTGATTTGAAAACGCGAGGTAGTCATGCGGTACTCCCGGTCTTAGCGCAACCTCGGACGTAGTCTTTCGTCCGCCTACCCGGAGCGAAACCTGTTGATGGTTATCTGGCACATTCGTGCCAAACCACCAAAGCGTCAAGATTTTTGTTACAAACGTAACGATTATCGCTCGTATGAACACGCTCGCCGGATGGTCTGTCCATAAAGTGACAATGAGGGCGGAGTCAGTTTCCTACCTATAACAGCAATTGGCGCTAAGGGCAGGCGGCTTGCTCGAGGCGCACCTCCGCTCCCAGTTTACTCTTGGGAGTTGTGGCACGCCCCGGCGTTGCATTTCGAGGCCCCTGCGATGGAAAGATCACTCCTGATCGTCGACGACGATCCTCGCATTCGGACCTCGCTCGCCCGCGCGCTGCGCGACGAGAGGACCGAGGTCCGGACGGCGGAAGACGGCGAGCACGCGCTGGCTGCACTCGGCGAATCGGCTGCCGGCGTGGTTCTGGCCGACCTGAAGATGCCGGGCATGAGCGGCCTTGACCTGCTGCGTCTGCTCCGCCAGCGCATGCCGGACGTCGACGTCGTCCTGATGACCGCCTACGAAGACCTGCCCACCGTCGCCGCGGCGATGCGGGAAGGCGCCGCCGACTTCCTCGTCAAGCCGCTCGACCTCCATCAGCTTCGCCGCGTTCTGGACCGCGCCTTCGAGGACCGCGAGGCGCGTGCGGCTGCCCGCTGGGATGAGGGCGTTGCTCCCGCGGCCGATCGCCTCGTCGGCCGCGACCCGCGAATGGTCGAGATCTTCAAGCTGGTCGGCCAGGTCGCCGCGACGCGCACCAACGTGGTCATCCGCGGAGAGAGCGGTACGGGCAAGGAGCTGATCGCGCGCGAGATCCACACCGCCTCGCCATTTGCGGCCGAGCCGTTCGTCGCCGTCGACTGCACGGCGCTTCCCTCGACGCTTCTCGAGTCGGAGCTGTTCGGGCATGTGCGCGGGGCTTTCACCGGAGCGACCTCCGACCGGCGAGGCCGATTCGCGATGGCGGGCCGCGGGACCGTCTTCCTGGACGAGATCGGCGACACCGCCCTCGAATTTCAGAGCAAGCTGCTCCGTGTCCTGCAGGAGCACGAATACTATCCCGTCGGTGCGGAGCGCGCCGAACGGACCGAGGCACGCGTCATCTCCGCCACGCACCGCGACCTGGAACGGCTGGTCGCGGTCGGCAAGTTCCGCGAGGATCTGTACTATCGCCTGCGAGTCGTGGAGATCGAAGTCCCGCCGCTCCGCGAGCGCATGAGCGATATGCCGCTCCTGGCCGAGCACTTTGTGGCGAAGGCCGCGGCGGGCGCGGGCGGAAGGCGGCCGGTGCTGGCCTCCGAAACGATCGACAAGCTGATACGACACAGCTGGCCCGGGAATGTGCGCGAACTAGAGAATTGCCTCGCCCGCGCGGCGGTGATGGCGACAGGCGACGTGATCCGGCCGGAGCATGTGGAGTTGGCGGCACCGCTCGCCGAATCCGGTCCGCGGCTCACGACGCTGGAGGAGGCAGAGCGCGAACACATCGCCCGCGTCCTGGAGGCGACGCGCGGTCATAAGTCGCGCGCCGCAGAGCTGCTCGCGATCTCGCGTCCACGCCTCGATCGATTGATCGAGAAGCACGACCTGGGTGCGTTGATTCGAAGGCGCGGAGAGTCGGACGCGGATCCCGATTCCGGCTCCGATCCGGCCGGTCGCTAACCGGTTTCTGCGCGATGTTTCCATTATCGTTTCGCACCCGGATCCTGCTGCTCGTGCTGGTCGTAGCGGTGGTGCCGCTCGGCCTGCTGGGGCTCTGGCTCACCCGAACAGCGGCGCGCTCGGGGGAAGAACTGCTGCGTACGCGGCTCGACGAGGCTCTGGGGGAGACAACCTCCCAGATTACGTCACGCTGGGTCCAGCAACGCTTTGATCTTCTGTTCCTGGCCGAGGACGCTTCTGTTCACCAAGCTCTGCGAGCGGCGGACGGTTCGAGGGTCCCTCCTACCCTGCGGCAGCAATTCGATGAACTTGATCCCGGCGTCGTCACGGTCACGGTGCTCGATCGAGATGGCAAGGCAGTATGGACGCTGAGGCGAACGGCGAGTGAGGATCAGGGGTCGCTCGAGGCCGCTGGTCACGTCACGCCCGTCTTCAGCATCCGCGAGCGACTCTCCGGAGAGCTACTCGGTAGGCTCACGGCGAGCATCCAGGCCGAGGCGTTGCTACCTCCGGGATCGATCACCCCCGCGGCGGCCGGCATGGTGGTCTGTCTGCTCGAGTCCTCCACGGGTGTGGCTCTCCTGCCGCTACCCTTCGACCCGGCCCTGCTGGCGGATGACCGATTCGTCTGGGGCGGCGACGAGTGGCTCACAGCCCGCCGGATTTCCTCAGAGCCGCCCTTCGATCTCGTGCTCGCGGCACCGCTCACCCCGTTCGTCCAGCCCTTCGAGGACGCGGCACGTCGAGGTGCGCGGATGTTGCTGTTCGTTGCCGCAGCCGGGCTCGCGCTGGCGGCGCTGCTCACCGGCCGCATGACTCGCTCGTTGCGGCGGCTTTCGGCGGCGGCCGCCGCTGTCAGTCGCGGCGACCTCGAGCAGCGGGTGGAAAAGCCGGGCACCGACGAGGTGGGACAGGTCGCCAGCGCTTTCAACACGATGACGGAGAGCCTACGCCGCACCCTGCGTGCGCTGGCCAGCCGGGAATCTCTGGCTGCCGTCGGCGAGTTCGCCGCTTCTCTCGCCCACGAGATCCGCAATCCGCTCACCGCCATACGCGTCGACCTGCAATCCTTGGAAGAGAAGCTGCCCGAGGAATCCAGCCTGCGCGAACCGCTCGAAAGCGCTCTAGCGGAAATCGAACGTCTCAACCTGACGGTCAAGGACACACTCGAGGTCGCCCGCCGCGGGCGTGCGGGTTCGGAGGTGGTCGACCTATCGGATCCGCTGAGCGCTGCCGCGCACGCTGCCCGGCCTGCCTTCGAGGCGCGCGAAGCGATCCTGACGGTGCACGCTGCATCAGATACGCCAGTAATGGTGCGGGGGGACGTCGGCGCGCTGGAGCAGCTCTTCCTCAACGTCATCCAGAATGCGGCCCAGGCGCTCGGCGCCGGAGGCGAAGCCGTTGTCCGGGTCGGGCGCGACGGCGGCTCGGCCCTGGTCACGATTCAAGACGACGGCGCGGGGATACCGCCCGAAGACCTCGAGCGAATTTTCGATCCGTTGTTCTCCACCAAAGAAGGCGGGACCGGTCTCGGTCTCACCATCGCACGCCGCATCGCGCGAGCCGCCGGGGGCGAAGTTTTCGTCACGAGCGCCCGCGGCCAGGGGACCACCGTGGAGATACGCCTGCCGCTCGCGGACATACCGCAGGGCGGCACCTTGTAACGTCGAGGCTCGGATTGTAACGGGCCGATACAGAACTCCGCCTTCTCCACTATCGCCCAACTATGCCAAACCGCAGACGCCACGCCGAATGACGCTCTTCCTTCCACCGCGGTACGCTCCTTGACCGGTGGCCGGATGATGACCTGAACGATGCCCCGATGGGAGGAACAGCCATGAAGGTCTCTATCGCAGCGCTGCCGATCCTGCTGCTCACCATCCTCCTACAGGGATGCGGGCCCGACTCGATGGGATCCGTCTCGGTGCTATCAGCCTTGGCGGCGGTGACGCAAACGAACCCACAGGCGGAAGACAGTCTGATCCTGCGTCGCGTTTGGGCAGGAACGGAGCCGACCTTCTACGCGTCGTCGCCATCGCCAGACGGTCGTTACCTAACCGACATCAACTGGAGGACGGGTAACATCGCGGTCATCGATCTCTTGACCGGCGAGGAAGGGGACGTGACGTCGGGCGGTTCACGGACGGATTCCGTGGCGTTTGCCGAGTCCTCGGTGTTCTCTCCCGACGGGACACAGATTGCCTACACCTGGTTCAGTGACAAAGAAGGCTACGGTATCTGGGTGGTCAACGCCGACGGTACGGACGCGCACGCTCTTCACCAAAGCTCTGACTCGGCGGCCTACTTCCTAATCGAGGACTGGTCGTCCGACGGCCGGCACCTGCTAACGCAGAGCGCCACCTTCGAGGGGATAGAGCTTGCACTCGTAGCAACGGACAACGGCTCTTTCCGCCAGCTCAAGAAGCTCGGGGCCGGATACACCTCGCTGGCTGCGTTCTCGCCCGACGACCGCTTCGTGGCCTACTCGTATCCATCCGGCTCAGGCTCACGGCAGAACGATATCTTCGCACTGTCGGTGGATGACGGACGTGAATTCAGGTTGTCGAGCGGACCCAGCGACGACCGGTTCATGGGATGGACGCCCGACGGCAAGAGCATCCTCTTCTACAGCGATCGCGAGGTCACGCAGGGCATCTGGCGGTTGCCCATTGGACCCGACCTGGCCGCGGGGGAGCCCGAACTTCTGCGAGCCGACGTGTGGAGGCTCATCCCGCTCGGCTTCACCCGCGACGCCTACATCTACGGCGTACCGATCGAGCAGCCGCAGGTCTATACAGCCACGGTCGATGTCGCGGCCGGCCGTTTCCTCAAGCCGCCGACGCCGGTGCAGGACGTATCCATAGGGAGAAGCCAGACAGCGGATTGGTCACCCGACGGGCAGTATCTCGCCTACGCAGCCAGGGATCCGCTCATGCGGAGTTGGAGAATCGTGATCCGGACCGTAACGGGCGATGAGACGCGCGAGTTTCCGCTCCCTCTGGGCGTTGCCGCGGGAATACGCTGGACGCCGGACAGCAAGGCCCTCTGGATCCTCGATACAAACTATGACCTGTACCGGCTCGATCTCGCGACGGGCAAGCTGGAAAAAGCGCTGTGCTTCATCGCCTTCGGGCGTGACAGGACCACGTGCCCGGGGGTGCCCAGCACAGAAGGTAATCCCCTTACCGCAGAGTTGTCGCCCGACGGAGCCACCGTGTATTTCGGTCGCGGGAGGATGATCACGGGCATCTCGCAAGTCGTCGCGCGCGACATGGCCAGCGGTCGGGAGAGCGAGATCGCAAATGTCAACTCGCTCTCTAGACTCTCCGTCTCGCCCGACGGACGCACTCTGGCGATCAGCGATACGGATCGCTCCACCGGTGTAAGCCGGCTGCTGACAGTAGCGGCCTCGGGTGGCGAGCTACGCGAGCTTCACCGCTCAGATTCCAAACACGGCTTCGCGGCCGGGGCCGGTCCCTGGACCCCAGATGGCCGTTACATCCTGTTCACACGTGACGGGGCCCTCTGGAAGATCCCGAGCGCGGGAGGTGAACCGCAACGCGTTGTCGAGTTGCCCGCGCAGGCTGGCGGGCACTTCCGTCTGCACCCCGACGGCTCCCGGATCGCCTTCAACGCCGGTGAGGGGAAGGCCGAGATCTGGATGATCCAGAACATCCCGGGCGTCGGCGACGCGAGCGGGCGGCAACCCGCACGCTAGTGTATCGACGCGGCGGGCGGCGAGCCCGAGCCCGTCAGACTGGAGATGGAGATGGAGGTGATACATCATCTGCGCCTTCATCCCGACGGACGCAGACTCGCGCTCACCGCAGGGAGAACTTCTCAGGAGCTCTGAGCAATGAAGGACTTTCTCCCAGAATCGCGGTGAGTGTTGTGCACGTACTGCTCGTGGAGGCGGTCATGAGCCGAGCGAGAACGATGCGGGATAGTGCGACGACATTTTTCACGGTGCGGCCGCTGGCAATCGCGACCTTCACCGCGGTCCTGCTGTTTGGCGAAGTCCCACTCGTACACGCCCAGGCGGATGCGGAAGAAGAGCGCGAGGCGATGGTTCAGCGCTACCAGAACATCCGCTCCTACATCAAGGGTGGTACGGTGCAGCCACACTGGATGGCAGATGGGAACAGCTTTTGGTACGCCGAGGGCGAGCCTGACAGCACGGTCATCTACAGCGTCGATCCGGTCGCGAATACGAAGTCGGCGCTCTTCGATGTGGAGCGGCTTCGTAGCGTGTTGGCAGCCGAGCTAGGAAGCGAGCCGCCCGGCAAGGGAGTTCCTTTTGCGTCCTTCCGCTTCCTCGATGATAGCGAACAGGCAATACGATTCTCCGTGGGAGGAGAGGAGTTCGTCCTCGAGCTCGACACCTACTCGCTGACGCGGGCTCCAGAGGAATGGGCGGAGACGAGAAGCCGCTACCGGCCGCAGCCCATTCGCGATTGGTACTTTGGGGGCTGGTACCAGTACGAGGAGCTCTCACCCGATAGCAGCTGGTTCGCGACCATCAAAAACCACAACCTGTGGCTTCGCTCGCCAGTCGGCGACAGCATGATGCAACTTACAAGCGATGGGATCGAGGACTACGAGTGGGGTCTGGGCATCGGGTACGAGTGGGAGGCGAGCTGGTCTCCAGATGGACAGAAGCTCGCCGTCCAGAAGGGCGATTGGCGCAGCGTTCCGAAGATCCCGATCGTCCAGTGGCTTGACGACCCTGTGACTGTGGACTGGGTCCACTACCCGACCATCGGAGGGGAGGCTCCTCGGATCGAGCTCTACATCGTCGATGTCCCGTCGAAAAGTCAGCTTTGCGTCGGTGACGAGTTCAACGAGATCGATATCATCGGCTGGCGAGAAGACGGCTCGGAGTTGTTGTTCGTTCGCTGGGGGCGGACGGCGGAGCGCATCGATCTGATGGCTGCCGATCCAGTGACCGGTGCGGCGCGGATCGTGTTGACCGATATCGAGCCGGGTCCGGTTCTGATGGGGATCACCCGTTGGCACTTTCTCGAGGACGGGAGGCGAGTGCTCTGGCCGTCGGAGCGAGATGGCTGGCGCCACGTGTACCTCTATGATCTGGATGGGACTCTGATCCGTCGCCTCACGCAAGGTGAGCTCGAAGTCTACCGAATCGTCACCGTGGATGAAGAGAGGGGTTGGGTCTACTTCACCGCACGCGGCGGTCACGCTCGCCCGTACGATGCCCACCTCTACCGAGTACCAATCGCTGGAGGAGACATGGAGCAGCTGACCCGGGCACCTGCCCAACACGATTCCCGGGCGGCTCCTTATCGAATCGCGTTCTCTCCGTCCAAGCGGTTCTTCCTCGACACCTATTCCACCGTCGCCAAGCCACCGGTCGTGGAGCTACGCCGAGCGGATGGCGGCTTTCTGCAAACTGTCTCGAAGGCGAACATTGATGCGCTCGAGGAACTTGGCTGGATTCCTCCGGAAGAGTTCGTAGTGAAGGCCGCGGATGATACGACGGACCTCTACGGGGTCCTTTGGAAACCCTACGATTTCGACCCCGACAAGAAGTACCCGATCATCGATGTCATCTATCCGGGACCTCAATTCTACACGCA
>JBDHHL010000179.1:0-14025 GCA_039589375.1 Gemmatimonadota bacterium
TAATCGAAGTGGCGTCGGTCATCTTCCCCGGCCTACATCTGCCGGACTGGACTCTTACCTTCCTGATCATCGTCATCCTTGCCGGCTTTCCACTCGCCCTGATCTTCGCCTGGGCGTTCGAGCTGACTCCAGAAGGGATCAAGCCGGCAAAGGACGTCACTCCGGCTGAGTCCATCCGCCACCTATCCGGTCGGAAGCTCGACTTCGTGATCATCGGGTTGCTGGCGATTGCTGTCGTCTTTCTGGTTGTTGACAACTACGTCCTGGAAGCCGAGCCGGAGCAGGTGGAGGTCGCCGCCGAGTCGGTTCCAGCGGCAGAACCGATAGCGCGAGAAAAGTCCATCGCAGTACTGCCGTTCGCCAATATCAGCCCCGACCCGGAAGATGCATACTTCGCGGACGGTATCCACGACGAAGTGCTGGCCCAGATCTCGAAGATTCGAGACCTCAAGGTAATCTCACGCACCTCGGTCATGCGCTATCGCGGAGAGGACAGACCCACTTCGCCCGAGATCGCCGCCGCCCTCGGTGTTGCCAACATCCTGGAAGGAAGTGTGCGCCTTGCTGGAAATCAGGTGCGAATCACGACTCAGCTCATCGAGGCGGAGAGCGACGCCCACCTCTGGACAGAGACCTATGACCGCGAATTGACGGCTGCCAATATTTTCGCGATCCAAACCGACATTGCCAAGGCCGTTGCGGATGCGCTGCGCGCCACGTTGTCACCGATAGAGCAAGAACGTCTCGCTATTAAACCCACAAAGAATACCGACGCCTATCTGGCATACCTACTTGGCAAGGAGCGCATAGCGAAGCTCAGTACCGTGGCCTTCGCTGAAGCGGTCGATCATTTCCAGCAGGCCATCAAGCTCGACCCGAGTTTTGCACTGGCGTATGTCGGCTTGGCAGATGCCTACATATGGCAATCCAACTGGAGCGTCGTACCGCCAGAGGAGGGGCTTGCGAAAGCGCAAGTCGCGGTGGACAAGGCACTGGCGTTGGATGATCAGTTGGGAGAGGCCTACAACTCGCTCGCGGGGATTCTACAAGAGAGAGGGGACTTCGAGGTTGCCGAGGCAACCTACCAACGAGCCCTGGAGCTGAGCCCCAACTACGCAACGGCGTACCAGTGGTACGGGGAGTTCCTCAATTTTGGGGGTCGACCTCAGGAGGCGCTGGCGTTGCACAGAAAGGCCTTCGAGTTGGATCCTTTGTCGGCAGCGGTAATTGACGAAGTGGGGGCGGATTTATTCCAGCTTGGCCGATTCGACGAGGCCCTGGCTTGGTATGAGAAGGCGCTTGAAGTCGATCCAGGGTTCACCGTAGCCTATATCAGTATCGGCGATTACTATCGGCTCGCCCTCGGACGACCCGACGAAGCCGTTGTTTGGTATGCGAGAGCCATCTCCCTCGACGCTGACGACTCCTTCATTCCCACCATCCTGGGCAGGCTCTTCCTGGACCTCGGGGACCCCCACGCGGCCGAGTACTGGATCCAACGATCCATCGAACTGAACCCCGACAGCCGTTACACCAATCTTTCCGTGCAGTTGCTGCATTTCTACCGCGAAGACGAATCGTCCCTGGACTCTGCACGCAAAGCCATTGCGAACTTCCCGCGTATGTGGCCCGTACTTGCCTTTCTTCGAAATCATGAACTCAGAGAGGGACGGCCCGCGGAAGCCCGCACTTTGTACGAACGGATCCGCCCCGCATTGCTGAGCGAGGACAATCCAAACGTCGACTACAACAACTACGAAATCGCCATTGATCTCGCGTTGGTTCTAATCAGGACCGGCGAGCAGGAACGCGCAGATCTGCTGCTTGATCGTAGCCTGGAATACATCCAGACCGTTCCGCGTCTCGGCTTAGGGCATTGGATCGCAGACGTTCAGATCTACGCACTCCAGGGCGAGAAGAAGAAGGCGTTGGCGGCCCTTCGGCAAGCTATTGACGAGGGTTGGCGGGCTTTCTGGTGGTATTTTCTCAGACGCAATCCGAATCTGGAATCGCTGCACGATGAACCCGAATATCAGACCATGGTCACCGAGATCGAAGCCGACATGGCCGCCCAGCTAGCGCGGGTGCGGGAGATGGAGCGGAGCGGGGAGCTGGTGCTCACTCCGGAGCTGCCAGCACCGAAGGATCACGCATCGGACCCGTCTCCAAGGGACTTGCAGTAACGGAGGCTGCCCGATCACCCGATACTTCCCGGAACGCCCTGCGGCGACCGGCTTGCAACCCTTGAAGCAAGCCCCTAGGCCCTGGCCACCCCTGCACTAACAGTGAAGGCAAGAGTACGTTCCTGGAATCCTTCGCACCTGAGCCCCAGCGCGGGGCTTGATCTCCCTTCGGCGCCTATTTGACCGAACACCTACTTCTCGGACCTGGCCAAAGCCCCGCTGGAATGCCCTATCTCCGGTCATTCGTTCTCGACCGTCATCCGCAACGCCAGCTTGAAGGTGGCGCTACCGATCCCGGACGGCTGTTCGCTGACGCCGACCGAGATCTCGCGCTGGTAGACGACAGGCGGCTCGCCGGCCCCCGGGCAAGTCAGCTTGATGCCGGTGGGCATCTCGCCCGTGTCATTCTCGATCACATCGACCTCCGCGACCGAGAGCCGCAGATCGACTTGGATCTTCCCGCCAGGCTCGCCGGCCGGAAGCACCAGGGGCTCCGGCGGACCCGGAGGAGGCTCCAGCTTCTGGCCGGATTCGAGTGTGTGCTTGGGGACGCTGATCGTGCCCTTGCCGATACGCGGGCCGCTGAAGATCTTGGCTTCCAGGTCGTATTTCCAATCGTTGCCGATAGTGCCCTCTTGACTCTCGGACAACAGCAGAATCGTGATCTTGCAGGCCATGCATGCTTCCTTTCCATGGATTCGACGTTTGTATGATACACCGACCTCGGGATGGGAGGCTCTCCAAAGTCCCGCCGCAGGGTCTCCGTTGGGCTTTGAGGCTACTATCCTCTGCCAGCTCGCGCCCTTCGTCGGCTCAGCCTCCGCAGCGCCACGAGTGCACCAACGCCCGCGCCGAGCAGCAACCGGCCACTGTGGCTCAGGCACTATCCGACGAACTAGTGGAGCCGCCCTCGCCACGCCTGGAGCCCGTTAAGCCGCCTGAGCCCGCGACGGTGAGGGGGGGTACCCGCCACACAGCCGCCCGAATCAAGGGGTGCCCGTGCTCTCGCGGAAGAGGGCCGCAGGAAGCCTGAAGACGCACGATTTTGTGTCTGAAAACGGCTGCTTGTCCGCCCAGCGGATGCCCATCGGGCCATCCTCCCGTGGTGTGGCTACACTGATCCGCCAACGGCTTGGCCCGGCTGGGAGTGACTTTCATGTCACTCATCGCTGAACTGAGACGCCGCAACGTCTTCCGCGTGGGCGTGGCCTACGTACTCGCGGCATGGGTGCTGATCCAGGTCGTCGATACGATCTTCCCTGCATTCGGCTTCGACGATGCCGCATTCCGTATGCTCGTCATCGTTCTGGCGATCGGGTTCGTACCGGTTGTGATCCTGGCGTGGGCATTCGAGCTGACCAAAGAAGGGCTGGTGCCGGACCGCGGCGATCGCCAGAGCCAGGATGAAGACTTACCCTCGGTCATGGCCGTACTGCGCCGGCCGGTATTCGCAGTGCCGCTGTGCTTGGCTGCGCTGGCTGCGGCGGGGACGATATACACCTTGTACGTGCAACTGCAGCAGTCGCGCAAGGCGCGGCAGCAGCTGGTGCCGCGTATCGAAGCGCTGATTGCCGCCGAAAATCTCGACGCCGCTTATGCGCTCGCGCTCAAGGCTGAAGAAGACCTGCCCGACGACCCGATGCTCAAGCGCCTTGTCGATAGCGTGGCCGTCACGATGTCGTTCATTTCGGAGCCGGCAGGAGCCGATGTCTCCTATCGCCGGTATACGCCTGGCGATGGCGAATGGGTATCGATCGGCGTGACACCGATCGAATCGGTCCGCCTGCCACGGGATGTGTTGCAGTGGCGTGTGGAGAGGCCTGGCTTTGAGGTCGCGGTGCGCAGTGGCGAGTCGTTCAACGGTACGTACCGTTTCGAACTGCTTGAAGGCGAGTTACCAAGAGGCATGGTTCGCGTACCTACAGCGAGGCGCTATTTCCTTCTGACCGGCTTCGCGCTAGAGCTGTTGGAGGTGCCGCGGTTCCTCACCGACCGCAACGAGGTGAGCAACAAGGACTTCTCCATCTTCGTCACGGAAGGCGGTTACGTAAATGAATCGTACTGGTCGCACCTCGAATTCGTGCGCGATGGCGTCGAGCTCACCTGGGAGGAGGCTGTTGACTTCTTCAGGGACCATACGGGTCGGCTAGGTCCGGCAACGTGGGAAGGCGGTAGTTTCCCCGAAGGCGCCGCGCACCTCCCCGTAACGGGCATCAGTTGGTTCGAGGCGGCAGCGTACGCACGTTATCGTGGCAAACAGTTGCCGACGATCTACCACTGGAGCTCGATGTCGATCTATCCCTCAGAAGAGGAAGTTTTGACCGATGCAGAGATTCCCGGTTATGGTCTATTTCGCTCCGAACTCGCAGCGCTTAGCAACTTCTCCGATGAGTCGGTCGCGCCTGTCGGCCAACATCTCGCCGCGTCGCCATTCGGCGCCTACGATGTTGCCGGCAATATCCGAGAATGGAGCTGGAATGCGACCGGCGATAGCCCGGAGTCCGAGCGTTATGTCCTCGGTGGTTCCTGGCAGGATCCGACGTACCTGTATACCTATGGCATCGCGGAATCGCCTTGGGACCGGTCTGAAGTTAACGGTGTCCGCCTAGTCGGGTACGACGATGCGGTGGATGGTGTCGCGAGATTGCGTGACCCGAAACCGCTGCCGGCCAAGGAGGCGCTGGCGCCCGTGTCGGATGAGGTTTTCCAGGTATATCGCGACCTCTATGGCTACGACCCGACGCCTCTCAACGCCGAGATCGAGACTGTTGCCGACGATTCGACGTACTGGACGCAGGAAACGGTCAGTTTCGACGCCACGTACGATGACGAGCGGGTCTTCGCGCATATCTTCCTGCCGAGATTCATCGAGCCGCCGTACCAGGTCGTGGTGTACTACCCATCGTCGGAGGCAACGTATCATCGCAGCAGCGATAACCTCGAGCTCGGTGTGGTCGACTTCATCATCAAGAGCGGGCGTGCCGTCGTGATCCCGGTGTTGATGGGCACCTATGAGCGCAATATCGGCCTCGATACGACGTGGCCCAAGAACACGCGTGAATACAGCGACCATGTCGTGAAGTGGATCCAGGATTTTCGCCGCACGGCCGATTATCTCGAGACGCGCGTCGACATGGACCTCGAACGGTTGGGCTACTTCGGCTTCAGCTGGGGTGGCTGGAACGGCCCGATCGTTCTCGCGCTCGACGACCGATTCAAGACCGGTGTCTTTGTTTCCGGTGGGATCCCGCCGACTCTGGCACGGCCGGAAGCCAGCTCAGCGAGTTACGCGTCGCGCGTGACCCAGCCCGTGTTGATGATCAGCGGCAAGGACGATGTCCTGCGGCCGGTCGCGACATACCAGGCGCCGATGTTCGAATCCCTGGGAACGCCCGGCGAGCTGAAGCGTCACGCGATACTGGACGGCGGGCACTCGCCGCCCGTGGAGCAAGTCAACCGGGAATCGCTCGAGTGGTTCGATCGTTACCTCGGGACGATCGAATAGCCGGATAGCGCGTTACTTGTCGAGCCGATATCCTGCGTGCCGCAGCATCGTTGCGCTGCGATCGAATGCGTCACGATTCTCGTAGATTAGAACAACGGCAAACTCGCCGGTGCCCTGGCGGAACCGTTCGTCGTCAGGTCTTCTCAAACAGTTGGACGGCTTTTTTAGAGAGGTTCTGGCTCCCATATGGCTAGACCGCGGTGCGTAGATTCGCAAGACCCCTATTCAGGGGCTGAGCCTTTCAGGGATTTACGACGCGATCACCTATCTAGACCGCGCGGCCTACCACCGCTCGACGAACACCATCGTCGCCCCCGCGGATGACTGCATCCCGGGGGAGCTAGAGCGGATCACCGCTCGCTTCGTAGCATGCCGCAACTAGGAGCGAAACCCGGCGATACGGCTAAGAAAAAAGATCGCGCTGTCAGTCGGCCTACGGCGTACTGGAACCTTCGATCGAATTTCTTGTTTCGCTGTCACGTGTTCTTGTTGACGCGAGTCTGCGTTGCCTTCAGAGTGTTCCGACATCGTCAATCGTCGTGCCTCTCCAAGTGCGGGAATGGCAGATACCTCGAGCACATGCCGTAAACAGGCCTTGAGAGTCTGTGGCGGCCAGCGCAGAAAGAGTCGATGGGGGCGATGCATGCCCGGGAGTCGGTGATCTCGGATCGGGAACCGTGATGCCAGAGATTCCTCCATCCGAAAATGCAATCCACGAAAGAGAATGACCGGAGGGAACATGATGCGGTACTTCATGCGTCAGCTCACAGGTAGTCCTCCAAATCGCACCAGCACATCTCGGGCGGGAATCGGGCTCATCCTGATGGGGATGCTGGCCATGGCGCAAACCGGAGCCTCGACCGATAGTGTCGGGAAAAGAGCCGCGGAGTATCCGCCTCGCCCAGCCGCATCCACAACGGACGCTACATCTGTCGCGGAGGTTGATCTTCCGAAAGCCACGATCGACCGGGCGAGCATCATCCATTCTTACGGCCAGCTCCCGATCAGGTTCGAGGCCAACCACGGACAGACGGACGAGCAAATTAGGTTTATCTCGCGGGGAAAGGGATACACGCTATTTCTGACGCGCACAGATGCGGTGCTTTCTCTGGCCAAGGGAGCTTCCAACCGAGATACGCGTTTGGAACAGCATGTCGACACATACGGGATGAATTCTTTTACGCGGAGCATCATGAAGGAGAGAACCAGAGTCCTGGAGCACACCTCGCTGCGGCTGAAGTTCGCCGATGCCAATCCGGCGCCACGGATTGAAGGGCTCGAGGAGTTACCTACGAAGAGCAACTACCTCATCGGCGACAAGGGGGCGGATCGCACCAACATCCCGAACTACGCCCGCGTCAGATACGAAGGACTCTACCCGGGCGTAGACCTGATCTTCCACGGAGGACAGTCGCGCCTGGAGTACGATCTGGTCGTCTCACCCGGAGCCGATCCGTCGGCCATCAGACTCGCCTTCGAGGGTGCGGACCGTCTCGAAATCGACGAGCAGGGAGATCTCGTGATTCACGTCGAGGGAGAACGCGTCCGGCAGTACAAGCCTCTGATTTACCAGGAAGTGCATGGCACCAGGGTACAGATCGAAGGGGGCTACGTGCTACGAGATGACCAGCGAGTCACCTTCGAGATCGCGTCGTATGATCGAAACGAGCCTCTGATCATCGATCCGGTCATAGTTTATGCGACGTACGTTGGCGGGTCAGACGCTGATTGGGGCAGCGGCATCGCTGTGGATGCCGCTGGGAATGCATACATCACCGGGTCCACCCTATCACGCCCCTTCCCCGGAGCTAGTGACCCGATGGATGCAACGCAAAGTACTTACGTTCTTAAACTGAATGCTGCAGGTTCAAACCTAGTCTACTCCACCTTTCTCCTTGCGGGACTTCCCACTGCAAGGCAGGACGATGGGGAAGGCATTGCCGTCGACGTCGCCGGAAACGCCTATGTGACAGGCTTCTGGTTCCCCCATGCCTTCGTGGTCAAGCTGGACCCGACGGGTTCGTCATTCCTTTATCCCGTTGCGGGTGTCGATGTGGCGAATGGCCCAGGTTTACCCGTCGTGCCGCCAGTGATATCACCGGCGGGCGTTGTAATCCTGGGAACACCTGGCGGGCATATCACAAATAGATTCACCAGGGCGAACGCCATCGCAATTGACGCCTCTGGGAATGCCTACGTGACGGGCCAGACTACGGATCCGGATTTCTTGACATTCTCGGGTTTGCCGCCGAATCCCATCCAGCCTGGCGGTTACGCAGGTGGTGTCAACGACGCTTTCGTTACCAAGATTGACCCCTCTGGCTCCATCGTCTATTCCACGTTCCTCGGCGGCACTTCGGGTGAATTCGGGACCGGCATCGCGGTCGATGGCTTTGAAAACGCCTATGTTACCGGGAGAACGATCTCGAGCGACTATCCGACGACCGGGGGGGCCTTCCAGGAACTCTATAACGGCGGCTCAAGCGATGTCTTCGTCACCAAGCTCGACGCCGCAGGATCAGCAATCGTGTACTCCACTTTCCTCGGTGGCGACGGCGAGGATGCGGGGGCTGACCTTGCCGTCAACAGCGCGGGCAACGCCTATGTGACGGGCTCGGCTGGCGTCGAGGTATCGTTTCCCTTCCCCACGACAGCGGGCGCCTTCCAGACTAGCAGGGGCGGCGCTGTGGACGCCTTCGCGTCCAAGCTGAACGTGGCAGGCTCCGGCCTGATCTACTCCACCTTCCTCGGCGGGTCGAACCTCGATAAAGCCTTTGGAATCGCAGTCGATCCGGTCGGCAGTGCGTACGTTTCAGGCTTCTCAACCTCCCCCGACTTTCCCGAGCTGGACTCGCCGTTCCCGGCTACAAGCGTTGGCCAAGGATTCGTCACGAAGTTTCAGCCGGACGGATCAGCGCCGGATTACTCGGCGATTGTAGGGAACAATCCTGCGGGGCTGCCGAGGGGCGATCTCGCACTCGACTCCTCCTTCGAAGCGTACTTGACAGGGATCACCGATGGTATTTCTACTACGGCGGGTGCGTTTCAGACGACCTACGGAGGTGGTGCGAGTGACGCCTTCATCTTGAAGCTTGGCACCGCTCCGTCGCCGGGTGACACGACTCCACCGATCTGCAATAGCAGCCCCTCTGATCAAGGCGGCACTCTCGGGGTGGATGGAACCGCCGTCGATGGCGTCGGAATCGTCAGCGTGACGCTGACACAGGACTCGAACGTGACGCTGACGTGCAATCCACCCAGCTGCACCGCCTCCGCTCCCGGACTGAGCTATGTCAGCTTTCGCGCAACCCAGGCCAACACGGCCCTGGATGCTCACGCAAAGATAGTTGTGGCAGACGCTGCGGGTAACTTCTGCGATGTACCGGTCCAGTTCACGGGCGTTGGTGCAGGTGCAATTCTTGACAAGACCGTGCACAACGAGAGCGGCGTCATCGTCAAGATCAGCAATCCGGATTCAGCCCTGCCGGCCGGTACGTTCGCGTGTTCCTCCCACCTGTACAACTCTTCGGACCCGGCCCTGCCCTGCGGTTTTGAGAACAGTCCGCCCGGCGACCCGTTCCCTGGCCGTGTGGTGACCTGCATCGGCCCAATCAACGTCGTGACGCTGACTGAAATGACCTACATCAAGGACGGCCCATTCAATCCCAATCTGCGCCTGCTCTTTTCATCTTTCGACACCACTTCCAATGGCTTCCCGCCCTTCATCGACATCACCGAGACGGTAGAGCCACTCTTCGTCTTCCCGGCCGATCCCACCAAGAAGGGCGGCAAGAGGAAGTGGTCTACCGTGAAGATGCACTGTGCAGCCATCAGCGAAACATTCAATAACGCGGATGACGATGGCGACGGATTCAACGACGAGGGGCTCTGCAGCGTCGACCAGGACTTGGACACTTTCAGCTCCATACCGGCCTCCGAAGATCCTGCGGATGCCGACTGCGATGACGGCAACCCGAACATCTACCCGGGCGCAGTGGAGCGGTGTAACGGCATGGACGACGACTGCGACGGGATGATCGACGAGAATTTCGGCGGCGGCGGAGAATGCACGGTGACTGCTTTGCCTTTGCAGGGGGCTTGCGCGACTGGCCTAGAGGTCTGCGTAGATGGGTCACCGGAAATGCTGGTTTGCGGCCAGACAGTGTTCCCTTCACCTGAGGTGTGTAACGGCATCGACGATGACTGCAACGGATTGGTCGACGATTCGTGTGACGTGCTCTATGTCTTCACCGGCTTCCTGCCGCCTGTTGAGAATGATGCCCTCAATATTGTGAAAGCAGGGAGCGTCGTCCCGCTCAAGTGGCAGCTGCAAGGCGAGACCGGAGCATTCATCAGCGCTCTGGATGTGGTCACAGGGACTAGCTTCCAGGCCGCCCCTTGCGAGAGCCTTGCGGGTGAGGAGATGATGGCAATGGATGATGCCGAGACCAGTGGCGGGGCTGGCCTGCACTACGACGACATCGACAATCAGTTCGTGTTTAACTGGAAGACACGCAAGAACCTAGCAAACACGTGTGCGATGTTCCTTCTCGACCTGGCCGACGGCAGTCAACACTCAGCCGAGTTCAGGTTCAAGAGGAAGTAAGAACGATGAGAGGTGATGCCGGTTAGAAGATCAAACGGAGGCGCTCGATCTCCGCGGTTTGATCCAGGACGTGAAACAGCTCTTCGGCGCCCTTGGCGAAAGCTGTGGTTTCAGGCCGATCGAGGAGGTGTTGCAGGGAAGGGTCTTCCAGGCTCTGACGCATCTCGATCAGGGCGGCAAGTCCGGCAACGTAGTGCTCTGCAGCCGGTTCGGCCTCTCCTCGACGCCCGAGTACGACTGCAGCCAGGTGGTGCGCCTGGAAGAGAATATCGCGTTGCAGAAGAGGGGTTGCGGCGTCTATAGCGAGTTCCGCTTCGCGCTGAGCCTCGGGGAGCTGCTCCCCCTTCAGATGAATTCGAGCAATGGCGAGCCGGGTTGGTGCCTCGAGCGGGGCCAGGCCAGAGGCTTGGATTTCGTCGAGAACGACTTCGAGATCTCCGACGGAAAGTTCGACCTTGGCTGCGCTGAGGCGTGCGAGAAGCCCCAGACGGTGCTGCTTGATCGCCTCTGCCTCAGATATCGCTTCCCCGAGCAAGGTCGCGGCCTGGTCCCGTTGCCCGCGTGCGATCGCCAGCTCACCCTGGTAGGTCAAGATCTCCACGATCAGAGGGCTATTGCTTATCTGCCTCGCCAGACGCAGTCCCTCTGTGAGCGCTTCCTCCGCACCGTTGTGGTCGCCCTGTCTGAGACGTGTACTTCCCAGATACGCCAGACACACGGCGACCACCCTCAGGTCGTCTATCTGCCGTGCAGTGGCCTCGGCTTCAGAGAGCAACGTCAGGGCGATCCCGTACTCTCCCTGATCTTCGTGGATGTTCGAGAGGTTGGCTTGGAGAATCGCTATCCCCTCCTTATCGCCCATCTCCCGCGCTAGCGACAATGCCTCTATGTAATACCCAAGGGCTTCCTCGTAGCGGCCCTGCACTTGTTCCACGATACCGATATTCACGAGCGAGCTGATAATGTCCTCCTTGTCGCCAATCTGGCGGTGCTTTGCCAAGGCTTCCTTGTGGAAGAAGAATGCCTCCAGGTACCGTCCGAGGACGTAGTTGATGTAGCCAATGCTGTTGTAATCCCGGGCCAGGGCCGCATGATCGCCGGTCTCCCGCACGATTCTCAGGCTTTCCTGGTAGGATTGCAGAGCATCCTCGGTCTGCCCGACATCCTCGTAGATCTCACCGAGAGTTGAATAGGCGTCAGACAGACCGCCTGGATTCCCGATTCTCTGACTGACTGCTATGGCCTCTTTGGAACTCTCGATTGCCTCATCGTACCGGCCATGGATCTTGTACATGGCCGCCAAGTTCATCAGAGCAACACTTACCCCTCTTTGGTCTCCTATCTTTCTTTGAATTGCAAGAGACTCCTGGTAGTGTTGGAGAGCCTTATCGTACTCGCCGAGCGCATCGTACGTGGTGCCAAGGCCGTTGAGAACTGCGGCGCGACCTTCCTCGTTACCCACCTCCAGATGGAGAACGAGGGCGAGGCTGAGCTCTTGGAACGCGTCGACGAGGTTCCCGAGTTTGAAATTCACTCGCCCCAGAGCGTAATGTGCGTCCGGGTGCTTCGGGTCCAGTTCGATTACCCTTTGCAGTGACTTGAAGGACTCTTGGAGATCCCCTTTTTCCTCTTGGACGGAAGCCAGGTCGAAGAGAGCTTCGGCGCTGTTGGGAGAGATCTCGCACAGCCTCTGATAGGCTCTCTCGGCCGCCTCCAAATCATGGGCAAGATGCGCCCTTACGGCGCGGATTCTGGTCGCTTCGTAGGGGGATACGTTTCGCAGACGCAGGGCCGCCTTTTCTGCCTCGGCGCCGGCCCGTTCGATGTACCCGAGCCGGTCATACACCTCGGCGAGGAAGGCTCGAGCCAGAGCGAACTCCGCGTCTTTCTCGAGCGCTTGCTCGAGCCGCCTAGCGGCCTCGAGGTGGCTGCGGGAGCGGGCCAGCGCCAACCCCTCGCTGTAGAGTCTCAAAGCCTCCACTGAGCGGGTGGACAGTTCACTCGTCCTGCGGTCAGCCTCCCACCAGCCGCCGCTCGCACCCAGCTCCTCGCGGATCCGGCGCGTCAGCTCATCGACCATCGCGAAGAGCGACTCCTCTCCCTTTCCCTCTACCCGAATGGGCGGGCCGGGAGAGATCGAAGATGCGCCGACCTGTAAGACGTTCGCTTCGATGCGGAACTGATCGCCCGCCTTGATCAGGCTGCCGGTGACCATGTTCTCCACACCCGTCAGGCTGCCCATTCGCTGCAACGTCGCCGGCCGAAATTCTGCCGCGTCAGAAACCCTCAATCCTGCGAGGATGTCCTGGATACGGTTCTCGCCGACCAGGCGCAAGGCCTTCGACTGCAGCAGATCGGTCCTGAGCAAGTCTGGAAGACCTGCCTCAATCCAGTCATAGCGCGCATCGCCGGTGGCGTTTTCGAACGGCAATAGGGCAAGCGAGACGTGCATGGCCGATATCTCGGACGGAGACGCGCGCGAGAAGTAGATCCCGCTCCCGAGAGCCGCGGCGAGCAGCACAGCGGCTGTGGTGTAAAACAGAGCGCGCCCGGCCGAGCCCAGCTCGTACATCCAGGACAAGATCAGGGCTATCGGGAAGCCGAGAATCACAAAAACGGTGAAGACCTTCATCACCCATTCGGGTGCTTCGAAGGTCGGCAACACGATCGAAGCCCCTTCCACCAATGGCCAGGCCACGACCGCGTAGGCCACGGCCACGCGAAAGACCTTGCGTCGCTTGAGCTCGTCGATCAGTGACATCCGGCCCGCCCCGCGCGATCGAGACTGTCGGGCGCCTAGTCTACCCGAAGCACAGGAAAGTGGCGGGAATGCCTCTTCGAGGCGAACTGGCCCGACGAGGTAGAACACACCCGATTACCTGAGACTTGCGGGTGAGATGGAGTTGTCTCGCTCTCGTGGACGGTGGACCGCTTGGGTCGAGGTGAAGCGGCGCGAAGCCGAAGCTGGCGACCGCTCCCCTACGTATGTGCGTGAACTCGAGCGATTTGCCAAACCGGAGGGCTACTTCTCTTGGTGGGCGGGCCGCAGCATTCATGAAATCGACTACGGCATGCTCGAAGACTGGTCGCTCTGGCTGGCTGATCGAGGGCTCTCCCCGAAGACACGTCGTAACGTGCTTGGGGCCTTCCATTCTTTCTTGAGTTGGCTCCGGCGCCGCGGGGACACTCGCGGCGTACCGGAGTTGGATTGCCAAGTACGTGGTGCCGGCAGGTCGGCTGCGCGGTTCCCCGCTGTTTGTGAACCCCCGAACGGGTCAGCGGTGGTCACACTGGGCGCTTCGCGATCGATGGCTTCGCGCGGCCAAGGCGGTGGGAATCGAAGGCGTCCGGCTATACGAGGGGACAAAGCATACGATGGCCACCGAGGCCGTTCGGCGGGGAGTCCCAGAGCGTGCTCTCCAAGCCTTCCTCGAGCACCGCGACCTGCGCTGCACGCGGCCGCTATGCGCGCATGGCGGACAAGGTTCTGATCAGCGTGCTGCCGCCTCGGCGCCCGACACCGGAAAGCGACGATTCGCCCCGCATCTGTCCCGCGGGCTCAGAGCGGTATCACAACTACTGGGGAAAAAAGGGGGAATGTGGCGTCCCCAACGGGAAGTGGCGTCCCCATTTCCCAGCCCGTTGTGTCGCTGTAAGTAGCTGATTCTCCTAAGGTGCGAAATGGGGAAGCCAAGGCGTGTGTTACACGCGCCGGCTTGTCTGTGTTACAG
>JBDHHL010000180.1:0-9454 GCA_039589375.1 Gemmatimonadota bacterium
TGTTTCAGTGCGGCATCAGCAATCACCATCCGGGCCTCGGCCGGGTCCTCCTCCTCGAGCCCGAACGCCTCGATATCGATCCCTACTTCCGCCTCCAGCAGGCTACACGCCACAGCGGCCTTCACTCGCCGTTCATCCTCCTCCGTGAACGTCTCGATGGCGGTTTGGGCGGCCGGCAATCGGTCGGTCATCGCGCGTTTCGTTTCCCGAAAGGCGGCACAAGCGGCATCCCAATCGGGTATCGGCTCGATCTCGCGCGGCAGCCAGACGAGTTTCACAATGCTCAGCGTGTCTTTGAAGACCCGCTCCAGGCTGGTCATCTGATCTTCCAGGTCCGCGGTCTCTTCAAGAACCTTGGCCCCGGGTACCAGCGGAGTCCTCTCGGCGTATTCGCCCACCACATCCCGGTAGTACTTGAGAGTTGCGCTACGCGAGAGAGCCTCGAAATCGTGGAACAGCGCGAGCGCCGGCGCCTCGAACGGAAAGGTGCCCTCGGGCGACTCCCGGCCCGCGCGCGCGATGCGCTCGGCTTCCGCCGGGTGCGTATCGAAGAATCCGGTCTTGCCGCTGCGGAGGTGCTCGCGGACCTGCTCCTCGACATCGGCCGGCAAGCGATCGGCCAACTGCCCGACCATAACCGGCACGTCTTCCGGCAGCTCTTGCTGGTCCCACAGCCGGCCCAAGACATCCTTAGCTTGAGCAGAGGCGAAGCTCAGCAGGTTGAGTCGGAGGAATATGTTCTCGAACGCCCGAACTCCAACGAGCTTCGCCTCGTAGTGGTCCGCGTCGAATTCCATCTGGCGCAGCATGAAGCAGCTGATGCCATGCCCAACCATCATCAGAAACCAAAGAACTCGGCGCGTAAGCCACACGAAGAAGCGCGAGAGATGGAGCATGATCCCGATTCGGAAATCGGCCTGATTCGCCCACGCGTCGAGCTTCTCGTCCCAGGCATCCCTCTCGTACACTACGCGGGCAAACCAATTGTTCACGCTACGGATCACGTAGCTGAGCCGCATGCCGGTTCCTTGGGCGAAGTGGCCGAACTCGTGGGCCAACACCCCGGCCAAGCCACGCAGATCGAGGCCCGCCACGAGTGGAAGCCCGATGGTGAGGGTCAGACGGCCGGCGAGCAGATCCCACGGTCCGCGCCCAAAGGAGGCGGAGGCGTTCGCCTCGCAGTCGACAATGATGCGGCGGGGACGCGGGGCACCTACGATCCCACACAGCTTGTCCACGAAGTCGAACAGATCCTTCTGCTTCGAGCGATCGAGCGCCACCGGCTCCATCACCGCGCCGCGCTGTGCAAAGAGCGGCTTGACCATGAAGAAGAGCAGTATGCCCCCGGCGACAATCGGAGCGATGAAGCCCAGCGCCCTCCACATAAAGACGCCACCGCCGCTCCCCAGACCGAACCAAGCGGCCCCCACGCTGGCGTAGACGCCCAGGGCAAAGGCCACCGTGACGATCAGCCCAATGTAGATGAGCGGTAGCAGCACCATCGCGATGGCAACCAGTACGAGCCCCAGCTCATATTCGGGCTGCACAGGCGGCTTGGGCAGCGGGCCCTGGAGGGCCTCGACGGCAGGGTGCGTGATCGATTCGCTAGCCACATCCATCACTGAGGACTCCAGTAGGGGGTACCTCCGTCCTCAGCCCATCCGCGTATGTTTGTGAGCAATATCTGCCGTCTGTTTGGAGAAAGCAAACGACACGGTTGTTCTCAGCGGTCGCGCTCCCACAACGCGCGCCGAACGAATGTACGCGCTGTCGTGTACTGACGAGCCGTGTTCACGGAGATCCAGCGAGCGACCGGCCATTTATCTGCCCAATCGAAGACTCCCACCTGGAGCAGCTCCGTGTCATCCAGCGCATCGATTGTGGCAAGGACACGCGAAAAGCCCTTCTCCAGCCGATCACGGATTGCACGAAACGACTCTGATCTAGCTGCCTCGACTACATCCGCATTGAGGCGCGGAGTCTCCCTCCACGTGTATCCTGGCGCCGGTAGCGTCGGAGATTCGCCCCGCCGACCCGCATCGATCCAATCGAGGACACTCTCGGTCCACCATGCACGAACGGCGAGCAGGTCTTTCACGGCCCAGTCATCGACACACACAAGCTGCGCCACTTTCGGGCCGGCCTCGTCCAGTTCCCGGAGGAGCTTTGCAAACGACGATTCAACAAGCTCTATGAGTTCTTCGCGGGTCTTCGGTATAGGCATGGCCCGGGCCTATTGGGCGGCCGTCCGTTGCTGAGGTATGTTGGGCAACCTCACGGCTCTTGATAGATCTGGATGAGGTTGCCGCACGTGTCGTCGAATACGGAAACGATAGCGCCACCCATCTCGGTCGGCTCCGTTCTGAAGACCACGCCGAGTTCCTTCAGTCGCCGATACTCGTTCTCGATGTCGTCAACGGCGAACGCCGTCAAGGGAATGCCTGACTCGTAGAGGGCACGCTGATAGGTCGCGGATGCGGGATGGGCATCAGGCTCGAGGACCAACTGCGTGCCGTCGGGCTCCTCTGGCGCGACGACCGTTAGCCACCGGTAGTCTCCAGCCGGAAGATCGATCTTCTTTTCGAACCCAAGGACTCCGGTGTAGAACCGGAGCGCGCTCTCCTGGTCCTGCACGATCACACTGTTCAAACCGATTCTCATCGCGACCTCCTTCTTCTAGCCGACTAACGGACTCGGCATCACTGCGGTGCCGGCTACCAACAACGGCGCCGGAGCTACTCGTAGAAGAGCGGCGCCTTTTTCTTCTGCTCGAACCAGGCCAGCTCGTGGCCGATCCACAGCTCGGCGCCGGCCTCTGCTAGGAACCCCTCGATGCGCTCCATGGACTCGCGGCTCGCCTGCTCGTCGACGTTGAAGTTCGGCACGCGCTTGTTCTCGCGGCTGAAGCGAAAGTGATACAGGTCGCCGGACAGCACGACCGGCCCGGTCGCAGCCAGGTCGACGAACAGGACCTGGTGGCCGGGTGTGTGTCCCGGCGCAGGTATGAGACGGACCCGGCCGTCCCCGAACACGTCATGCTCGCCTTCGATGACGAGGTGCTCCAAGTCGCGGAGGCCTGCGTAGAGGGTAGGATCAAACCCGGGAACCGTTACCTCGTCCGCGAAAGCCGCCTCATACTCGGGCTTCTGAATGATCAGCGTGGCGCCCCGCAGCTCGTTGGCGACGCCGATGTGATCGAAGTGCATGTGTGAGAAGGCGACATAGTCGAAGGAGCTCGTGTCGAGCTCCATGTCCGCGAATTGCTCGCCGACGGTCCGGTCGAGCCGCATGCGCATGCCGCCCTCCCCCTGCCAGCCCGGCGTTTCTGCGAGCTCTGACGGCAACCCACCATCCCACAGCATGCGCCCTCTCTCATGCTCGATCACAAAACAGGGCACGGCCAAGTCGCGCACGTCGGTCTCGTCGTCGGCGATTCCGAACGCCTCAACGCTCTCGAACCTCAGCATGCCGCAGTCGAGAACGTAGAGCTTGAGCGGTTCTTCGGTTCTCGTACCGGCGACGCAG
This sequence comes from Gemmatimonadota bacterium, assembly GCA_039589375.1. Classification (GTDB taxonomy): domain Bacteria; phylum Gemmatimonadota; class Gemmatimonadetes; order Palauibacterales; family KS3-K002; genus JASFMO01. The sequence continues at coordinate 3,526 of JBDHHL010000180.1, forward strand.
GCGTAGACGGCCAGGCACACACACAGAGAGATCCCGGCGAGTCGAACCATGGTCTTGCCCTCCGCAACCGTGCTAGGCAGAAGTCTCGAGCGTCTCGAGCGCCCGCTCGAGCTCGCCCACCGCTTGGCGCTCCAGAACCACGACCTGTCTGAGCAGCGATGCCTGGTTGCTTCGCTGTTCCTGAGTCCATTCTGACACCGAAGTCACCTGCCTCGGCCACGGCACGTTCGCCCACCCGTTGTCGAGCGTGTCGGCTACCGAGTCGTAGTGCGCCGCGGCGCGCTCCAGATGGGACCTGACATCTTCGCGGAACTGGCCCTGCACGCCTCGCAAGTACTCGGCTGCCGAGCGGCGGGCATCCACCAGGCAGTAGTAGATATGCGCATTGCCCACCAGGATGGCGCCCGCGCGGCACGTCGCCCGCGCGAGGAACGAACCATCCTGCAGATCCGAGATCCAGCGCTCGTACGCGCCGAAGCCCGAGAAATAGCCGCTGCCGATCGGCTCTTTGGCGTGGGCCAGTCCGACGCCGACGGCCAGCGACTCGATCATACCCTCGCGAGTAGGTTGACTTGGCAGCTTTATCATGAGGGTGAACGCCCAGCCGGGCCAGTCTCCCAGGCCCTCCGGCTCTTCACCCCTCCTGCTGTACGGATGACGAAGCAAGATATCCTGCCCATCGTCAACATAGCCCACAACGAGTCCGGTCTCTTCGGCCTCCGCGAGCAGAGGAATTCCGGCGTCGATGTTCGCGACGACAGCCTCCCTGGCCCTTGTCGCTTTCTCGGTGTGATTGGGATCCCACTCGTACTCGCGGTACTCGTAGCCAAGCGCCTGCTGCGCCAGCGAGTCGCACGGGTACCCGAGATGAGGGTGCGGAGAGCTTGGACACATGTTGGCGCCGACCTGCAATCGGAACGCGGCAGCGGAGAGCCCCATCAGGTCCACGTAGCTCGTCTGCGAGCCCATAGCCTGAAAGGCTATCGCCATCGACTTAAACACCGTGTTCGGATGCATGTCCGGTGGCGGGTAGAACTCATCGAGATCGAGCCAAACTTTGTCGCCTTCGCGCTTCAACATGGACAATAACCACATCTAGAGAGGGATCGGCGGGGCGCCGCTCGAGATCGCAAGAGCCGAAGCTACAAGGAGCGGCCAGGAAACTAAACCCCCGTCCGCCGCCGTGGTAGGAACCGAGGAACGCGCCGGCAGTACTCCACGTACTGCTCGCCGAACCGGTCGCGCAGTTCCTTTTCCTCGAGCACAACGACGAGATAGAGCGCGGGCGCGACCAGCACGGCCACTACGTACACGGCCAGGTAGTTGGTGAAGAAGGCGGCGCCCACGGTCCCCAAGAACACCGCGATGTACCGCGGGTGGCGAACACGGCCGTATATCCCCTCGGTGAGCAGTTTGCCTTCTCCACGTCCTGGGGCGAGCTCGGGGACACCGAGCTGGATCTTCGGCTTGAGGTATTTCCGACTCCGCACCCCGATCACGATTGCAGCGCCGTAGAACAGAACCACCAGCGGCCAGAACACGGGGTTGGCGCCATACTCTACCGCCAACAAGGGCTCACGAATCAGGTATATCGCGCCCATTACCGCAAACGAAGTCACGGTCATGATCGTGTAGAACAGCGGGCGACCCAACCGGCGCCAGAAGCCGACGAACGGATGAACGAGATACCACCAGCCGAGGGCCGGGATGTAGGACATCACCGCTATCAACGCCAAGACGTAGCGCGCCGTGTTCATCGCGAACGCGTACTCCTTGCACCCATCCGGCCCGTCTCGTTCGTAACCGCTTCCATCTACGGCTGCGACGCATGGCCGGTTTCACCGTTCATTGATTCGCCTTCAGCGATGCGGTCGAGGGCATCGAGAAAGGCGTACATGCCGTGGAAGTGGTCGATGTGATCGGGAGCGCTGTTCCCGGCGAAGCCCCGAACCTCGAAGCCACCGCAGCGGACGTGGCTGAGTTGCTGCATCCCGAGCGGACCCCACCGCAGGACCGCCTCGCGCTGTAGCCCTAGTTGCTCGAGTAGATAGTCCGCCGTCTCCGTCGTGCTGGCGAACGTTCCGGGAAAGATCTCGGAATGCGTGACCAGGAACCGCTTTTCGCCCGCGACCGCCGCCCGCGCGAAGCGCACGAACGGCTCCAGCTTCGCGGCCTCGAGCCGACCGCCCTGATCCAGCACGACTCTCGGCGGCTCGTAACCCGTGTGCAGCCCATCCAGGAGCAGTACGGCGTCGGCGCGCTCGAAGTGTCCCGGTTGCCGGAGTAAGGCACGGATCGCTCCATAGCCGGCACTGAATGCGGAGAGCGTCACATCCTCGAACGTCACCGGCGCTCCGGCCAATAGGCTCAACTCCCGCCTGACGGCGGCCAACAGAGAATCGAAAGCCGCCGGATCCTCGAAGGCGCGCTCGTATCCGCTGGATCCCGGCGCGATATGGACCGTCGCGGCCACATACGGCGCATCTATCTCGCTCACGGCGTACTCGGGGATGAAAGCAGCCCCGTGAAAGTGAACCAGCAACCGGGGCCTTTCGAGCTCCGTCCCCTTGGGCACGAACAGCCGAACCGCACGGCGGAGCCCCACGTCCACAGAACGCACTTTTCCCGCAAGCTCGCTCTCCGAGATGCGCCCGTGCTCTCTCGTGTGCTCGATCATGGGCGACGGATTCTGGGAAGCCGGTGGCGGAACCGTGTCCTGCCCGCGGGCCGGTGCCGGATTCGAGAATCCGAGCACAATGCCCGCTGTGAGAAGAAGCCCGACGGCCACTATCCGAGGTTGACCCCCGAGTCTCATCACGTCAGCGCATGCCTCAGGCATGCTGCTCGCGCCGCAGCCAGAACGCCAACGCACCAGGAACCAAGACGCCGAAGAGGCTCGCCCACTGCGGGATCAGCGTCCCGTCTACCGCAATCTCGACGCTCATTATCAATCGTAAGAGATGTACTATGGCAACGAGACTAAGGAAGAGCACGGTTACGTGGGCAGCAGGTTTCATGATGATCTCCGAGTCGGCTGTATACGCTGGTTAGACACCCAGGCCAACTCCCTCCGATGGCGGCTTGAGTAAGGCTCGCCCCTATCTAGCCGGTTTCGTTCAGCAGGTCTACTACGAGCCGGTAGGCAGCGCCGACCGCCGGAAAGCAGACCTTCTGGGGCGTATCAGAGCTCATGAGTTGCTTCAGCCCCTCCTCCGTGCTCAGATCCAGCCCCGTTAGCTCGCGGCAGTCGATGTCCCCCATCTCGGCCTCGAAGCGGCGACGAAACTCCCGCGCCACTTCCAGATTGCGGAGCATTCCTTCCATCGTGTCGGCCCGCCCCTGCTTGAGGCCGATAGCCATCACGGCACCAACCACGGCACCGCAGACGGCCCCCGTGTTGCCGATCCCACCGGCGAAGGCGCTGGCAATTCGGGGAATGACATCGTTCCCCGTCTCAATCTCGAATTCCTGGCACACGGCCAGGAGTACAGACTCAGATCAAACGTACCCTTGCCCCATGAACTGCGTGGCGCGGTTCTGCTCCATGGTCTTCCCCTTGGTGAAGGTCGGGGCCCTTACTTCTGACGGAGATGCGGGCACAGTCAGCGAGGGCGGCTAAGAATGGAAGACCGAGGAGGATTTCCCGCAAGGGGACGGTGACCTGGACGTCCTCGGGGCCCCCAAACCGGTCCTCGATCCCCACAGGCACTGAAGCGTCAAGGGTCCGTTTTATCCTTGGATTGCCTATCCCCACGCGCTGATAGGCGGCAGCGCCAGCTGCAATCGCTTGCTAGGCGTCATCTTAAGAGCCGAGGGGCGCCGCGGCCGGCGCCCCTCGCTGCGGAGAGCAGTTTGCAGCTGATGCTGCGTGGTGGGACATGTCCGCGGTGGCTCACTGCACGCCTCCACCGCGGGGCGGGGCTGAGCCGTCTTCCCCACCGCAATGATATACCTTGCACGAGTTGCAGACGCCGCATATCAGCACTCTAGTGCCATCCAGGTTTCGGCTTCTTCCATCGCATCGAAGACGGCTATCGTTGTCCTCGCCTCAGCCGACTCCGAGTAGGCCTCGAACATTCGCAACAGGCCAAACTCCAAGTTCCTACTAGTCACAAATGCTTCTCTAACGTCGTTAATCCCTGCAGGAAACGTCGTAGAATACCTCGCCATTTCCTGTATGGTAGAAGCATCCAATAAGGACAGATCTGCATCTCTGAAATCCCACAGCCTATCCATCCCCATCCGATACCTCTCGTGCGATACAGCGGCGTCAAATGCCTCGAGGATCTCCTGTTTGCCCAGGCGACCCGTAAGCTTGATGTAGGCGATGTTTCTCGTTTCGTCTATTCGGAGCTCCATATCGCCTCCGTCAAAGAAGAGAGCCGCGATGCTGTCCCACCAAGCGACGAGGGCCGTAGTGAACGGCGTCCTCATTCAACCTCGATTGGCATTCCCAGTTCCACCCACCTCATGATCGCTTCAGCCCCCACCAAGCGCAGAAGCAGTTCCTCCTCGCCAACGGCTATCGTGTTTCTCGAAACGGTCACTCCCCGCTTCACCACGATCACCTGCGGTAGCGCAGATGCTCCTGGATAGTCTCGCCAGATGTAGCGTATTGCTCCTGAGTTGAGCCAACTGCCGCCAACGATGACCTCGTCGAAATATCCAACCCCGTCAATAAAGTCGATGCCCTTCTCGAGTTGCCAATCAACGAACACACCTGTGCTCACGAATTGCCNNNCCGCTGAACCTGTCAGCAAGGCTCTGCTTTGCCGTCCTGATAGCTTCCTCAAAGCCCACCCTGCGGCTCGCGCCGCAGGTCGATGACACCAAGAAGACCATCCGGATCTGCTCGCTTGCGCCCAGCTCGAGGTCCCAACCTGGCCTGTAACCAGAGTCGCCCGACTTCCCGAACAAGAGCGCCACGCAGAATACGACAGCGAATCCCGAGACCGCGCTAACCGCGCTAGGTAAGGTCTTGCTCGCCAGGTTCGCCATAGCTCACTCGCCATCAAGCTCGTCTAGCCGATACTGCACGAGCTTTGGGTATAGATCGGTTGTCACTCCGTAGCCGTAGACTTGTCCAATGTGCTTCAATAACGGCAGCGAATCCGTACTCGAAACAACCGTACCATCCTTGGCTGATAGAACCCATGTTTGAATCATGTCGTACTCACCCTGGGGCGCGCCCACCGTACGTAGCCCTCCCTGCACTAGCACCAGTGCCTGAGGCAGATGCAGGATAGATTCCAGTACATGGTAGCGCTTGTCGGGTCCTACGTCGTACGTAACAGACCCATCCACGTTCTCTTTGAAGATCGTCTCCTTGAACTCTGGAAGCCGCGCACTCCACATCAGGCTACCGTTCGGGCTATAGGCGCGCACCACTGGCAGGACCGGCGAGACTGTCAGGATCAGCTCTGCCTCAGCAACACACAGCACGAGCCCCAAGCTTAGAGAAGCCCTTAAGAGCGGATTCTTACCCTCATAAAGACGACCGAATGCTCTAAGCGGTGTGCCATCGAGCGACATTTCCTGGATGACCCCGTCCTTATGATTTCCCATAAGAAAGAGCCGGTCGTCGAGGAAACAGAAGTCGGTGGCATGTCGATTGATTAGAACCGCTTTTTCATAAGAGAGCGAGGCGCTCGGGAAGAACCTGGAAACACGGGCCAAGCGCTCATCGAGAACATAGACTGCACCATCTTTGTCCAGAGCGAGGGCACGCGCACCGGTGAATTCACCCGGTCCCTTGCCTGGTCGTCCCGAAGAGACCAGGAAGACACCCTCGCTACTGAACGCCTTGATCTCCTGGGACATCCCATCGAGAATGAAGATTGTCCCATCGCTACGAACGGCTAAGTCGCTGATCTCGCCGAACGCTTCCTCGCCCGGTAGCTCGAGAGCGCCAATCTCCCTCATCTTGGAC
>JBDHHL010000181.1:0-8221 GCA_039589375.1 Gemmatimonadota bacterium
CGACGTATGCGCTGATTGTATCGCTATACGCGAGCACACCTCGCTCGACCAGCTGGGCGATCGCCGTCGCGGTGAACATCTTGTTCATCGAGCCGAGGTTGAACTTGGTGTCGATGTTGTTGGGCACGTGAAACCGCTTGCTCGCCTCGCCGCAGGCATGGGAATAGAGAACGTCATCAAGCTTGGCCAGTAAGACTGTGCCCGAGAATGCGTCATTGGCACAGACACGCTGGACGATCTCACCTGTCTGCCGCACGACCTCCGCTTCGCTCAAAGACGGCTCCTGAACGTTCGTCGGAGTGCGAGCATCATTGATCTGCATTCCTGCGATGAGATGGTCGTTTGACTCATCGAACCTCAGCGTTATGGCACGCCAGGCGCCGAAGTTCCTGTCCTTGAGGATCACGACCGTCTCACCCACGCGCTCTGGCACGTACGTGCGGACGCCATGGAAATCGAGGCCCCCCGTCTGGCGACGGAAGCCCAATACGACGGATAGATGCTCTTCCATCGGAGCGAAGTTGCGGAACCGCTCGGTGCACTCCTCGGCGATGAAACGGCGCACCTCGTCAGGATCGCCCGAGTTGATAACATGGATCACCGATTGGATGCGCTCGCCTATCATTCCCGTGGGCATGACGGACGAATCGGCATAGCTGACCTCGCCCGCTCGCTGGCCGAAAGCAGCCTGCATCGAGCCGAAAAGCAGCAGAGTCCCTATCAACAGACGGCGAGTCATTTGATCCTCCTGTCGTAGGCGGTAGAGCTAGGCCCGATGCGGGCTCGCTTGGCCCCGGCCCGCGTACGAGCTCATGCTGAACGGACAGGCCGAGAGCTGGTTCCTGAGCCTGGCGGGCTCCCAATCGACGCGTAGATCGTGAAGCTGTGGGCCGATGATCTCGATTCTGTCAGCGCGAATCTCACCCAGCCCCATATCCCGAGCCATGCGGAGTTGTGTGATGCCGGCCACGTCGTGGCTCATGATGCGCGCGGCCGTGGCATCTGCCGCTACCGGATCGGTGCTGGCCAGGAGCAGCCAAGATCCGAGACGGTCTCGCATGTCCACAGGTATCCCGCCGGATCCTTCGGTTGGGCCGTCACCCTCGAGGCCAATAGAGAAGTCGATGATGGTAAGATCCGGTTTCACGGCATCCACGATGTCGAGGTAGATCGCTGCGATCGCTTGTGGACTACTGTGATCAAACTCCGTACCGCGGTCCCAGCCACTGCCCGTCCAAACAGCATAGCGCTCCAATGGGGTAACACCGACGAAGTTCTTGAGCGATAGCGTAAGCTGTGCCCAGGAGTGCGTTTTGGCGACCGGTATCGATATGACGCGGTCCGCCCTCACCACCAGACTGGATACGGCGATCACGCCCAGATAGGTACGAGAGGGCACCTCCACCCAATCCGGCGTGTCGGTCTCCAAAGAGGCGACGCTGACGTTTCCTGTGTATTGCGAACTGAGGCGTGCGGCTTCGCTTGGAATGCTCGTGGCGCCGTCGAAGGTTTTGGCATACTCCCAATCGAACGAAGGCATCTGCGAGCCGTCACCGATTACGACTTCCGCGGCACCGGCCTTCAGACACTCCTCGGCAACGGCGATGACTATCTCGGGCTTGGTGCATTCGCCATTGAGAAAACGGTCACCGTACTGCGCCCACGGTAGCGTCACCATGTTCGGCTTGATGAATACTGTCTCGCCTGAGTGGACCACGTTCTCGATGCCACCGAGGCTGTCGAGAACATCACGAGCCATGGCACCCAGATCGCTGCCCTGAACGGTCGCCACCTGCGCCGTCGGCTCGATTGGTGCAGCGAGGTCCTCGCTGCAGCCCCCGACCATCGCTCCCCCTACCGCGAGCGATGAGATGCGTATGAACTCCCGGCGGCTGACGTCGCCGCCTGTACGGATAGGTCGCGCGGTTGGATCGGACATCTCGGCCCCCTCGTTTAGCTCAGGAAGGCGCGAATGGACTCAATAAGCATGGCGTCGGGCCTATCCTACCATACGGTCCTGGGACGCGTAGCGATTCACCGCCCGCGCGGGGGGCGGCTGTCGCCGCCCGAGTAACACACGCGAATGTCCAGGCCATCGGACGCTGGCAAGACAACGGCGCCGCGTGGGGCCGGCGTCAGGATGTCGAACGCTACGGGCGGCCCGACATCGAACGCCAACTCGAACACGGGGAGACGCGAAAGGTTGGTCACTAGAATCCCGTCGCGAGGATGGATGACGTGGTTCTCCTCGACGACGGACAATCCCTCCTGCTTACGCAGCGCCTCGAGCGTGCCCAACCCTCTCCACACGTACTCCTCATCGACCGTTGCGACGACATCACGAACCTTCGTCGCGAGCAAGCCTAGAGAGGTATCGACGAGAGCGTCGTAATCGAGGCGAGCGGTCGCCAGCGTTACCGCGCAACCGAAATAGGTCCGCGGGAAAGAGCTCACGATCCTGCGGAAATCAACGGGACAACTCAAATAAGTAGCCCCTCCGCCGACCCCGTCCTGCCACCGGCTGAGGTACAGCTTCCACAGCCAGGCCGCGATCACATCGTTGTAAGAGAGCCTCGTATCGCACTCTCTCTTTGCCTCTCTCAGAAGCGCTCCCATCTCCTGCTCCGACAGAGACAGACGATCCCAATGCAGCTGCTCCCTGGCTATGGACTCGCGTCTCTCGGTCCAGAAGACTCCGCACTCGGAGAGCACGTCTTCAGGCGTGACGTCGCCGGCGCGGGCCGGTCGATCAGGAATCAGCAGGCTGCGCTCGTGGTGGGGGGGTAGTATCGTCTTTCCGTGATATAGTCTGGCCCAGCTGGCGAGGAAGAAGAAGTAGCTGAAGCCGTCCACCACCGCATGCGACATGCTGACACCCAGCACCGAGCCGTGCGGCGTCTGCGTCAGCTTCACCTTCGTCAGCGGCTCCCCCTCCACAGTGTCGACAGAGTCGAGGAATGCATAGCGGGCATCGGGGTCCTCGAACGTTCGCGATGTAGTAGTCGTCTCGAACGACGCACCGCTGTCTGTCGGACGGAACACGAACGAGTGGTCGGACACCCTCTCTAGCTTGCTTCGAACGACCGGAAAGTACGAGAGCGCCTCGACGAAACTGTCCTCGAGGCGACCGGCGTCGAGCGTCCCATCGTAGGCGAAAACGAATTCGATGGGATACGAGCCGACACCCGTAAAGATGTGGTCTATAGGAGACAGCGGTTCATCCGTCATGTCATTGACCTCATGAGGAAGTTGCATGCGCGCGGCCACATTCTCAGCAAGCCTGCCCCGAGATGCAATCCCGCAGAGATACGAGGCATTTGCTTTCGCGGGTGGTTGTTGTCTGGTCGGCTACGAGCGGAGAGCGCGTTTGAAGATGTTTCGCCCCATTTCGACCCTGCCACTTACGGGGGTCGATTCCTGTTGCCGCCGGACCTGACTTCCCTCTCCAGGCGTCTCAGCAGGACGTCGCGCCAGCGAGCCAGCTCGTCGCGCAGCGCAGGGTCCACGTCGCGCCAACCGCGTCTCAGGAGCCAGAGAGGCGAGCAGCTTTCTTCAGGCGCCGTACCAGGAAGGAACAACTCCCTTTGGCCTCGACAGCCCGGCCCCGCACGCAAACCGGTGCGCGGATCCACCTCCACCATATCGAGTCCAGGCGGGTAGGAGAAACCAGAGTTGCCATAAGGCCCGCGGTTCCCATACGCCCCGGCAGCGCCGGCGAGGAATCGTGTGAAGATCGGAAGCGCCACTCTCGCACCCGGCAGGCCGATACTACGCCCGTCGTCGAAGCCGACCCACACGCCAATCGCCAGCGTTGGCGTGTAGCCGATGAACCAGCCGTCACGGAAGTCGTTCGTCGTACCCGACTTTGCCGCTACCTCTCCGTGGTAGCCCAGGGCTCGCAGGGCCTGACCGGTCCCGCGTTCAACCGCGCCCCTCAAGGCAGACGTCACCAGATATGATTCGGCCTGATCGAAGACCCGCACGCCCTGCCCTTGGCTCTGATCGCGCACCTTCCCTTCGCGATCAAGCACGGCGAGGATAGGGCGCAGATCCGCACGAAATCCGCCTGCCGCCAGCACGCCGTAGGCTCGAGTCAGTTCCAGCAACGAGACTTCTGAGGATCCGAGTGCCAAGCTGGGAACAGGATACAGCGGACTCTCGACGCCCAGGTCGCGGGCAACCTCGACTATCCGCGGCGGCCCCACGGCCATCCCGAGCCGGGCGAACGGAACGTTGAGCGAGCGCTCGAGCGCATCCCGTACGGTTACCCGTCCCCGGAAGCGGCGATCGTAGTTGACCGGCTCCCACGGACCCGCCGGCGTTGCGACAACCAACCTTTCGTCTTCGAGGACCGACGCCAACGTGAAGGGGCGCTCATCTTCGTTCTCTCCCCAGCCGCCAGCCGACAGCGCCGCGAGGGCCACGATGGGCTTGAAAGCGCTTCCCGGCTGCCTGCGCGCACTGGACGCCCGGTTGAACTGCGATTCTCCGTAGTCCCGGCCTCCAACGAATGCCAGGATATCGCCGGTCCGTGGGTCGAGCGCCACCAATGCCGCTTGAAGCGCCGCGTCTTCCTGCACGAGTTCCGGGTATCGTGACTCCAGCTGCGCGAACCCCGCGCGCACCGCCTCTTCGGCCAGCCGCTGCAATCGCATATCCAGCGACGTGAACACGGCCAATCCAGCGCCGGGCGCTACATCCCCCCCGAACTCGGACCGCAACCGGCTCTGCAGGAAATCAAAGAAGTAGCGAGCGCTGCGCGCCGGTCGATGAGCGCGCCTGACCACGATCGACCCCTCAAGCGCCCGTAAGTAGGCATCCTCCGAGATCACGCCACGCGCCAACATCCGGTTCAATACCAGGTCGCGGCGGGCTTTGGCAGCGTCTGGCCAGCGGTATGGAGAGTATAGACTGGGTCCGCGAATGAGGGCCGCCAGCAGCGCAGACTCGACCAGGTCGAGGCGACTTACATCCTTGCCGAAGTAGTGCTGCGAGGCTCGGCCCACACCGTGGATGGCCATGCCGCCGTTCTGACCGAGATACACTTCGTTGAGGTAGGCCTCGAGGATCTCCTCCTTGCTATGTCTAGACTCCAAGACCAGGGCCATCACGGCCTCGCGCACCTTCCGTATCAGCGTTCGGCGCGGGCTCAGGTACAGATTCTTGGCAAGCTGCTGTGTGAGCGTGCTGCCACCCTGCACGACCCGGCCGGCCCGCACGTTGGCGAGCATAGCGGCGGCGATCCGCTTCAGGTCGAGTCCCTTGTGATCGAAGAACCTCTGGTCCTCGATGGTTAAGATGGCGTCTACGAGGTGCGAGGGAACGTCTGAGAGAAAGACGGGAACGCGGTCCTTGTCAGATTGGCCCGCGAGACTACCGATCAGCTCTGGCTCGAGGGCGACGTGGGCCAACTCCTGCCCATCCGCATCTTCGAGCCTTGAAATCCGACCGCCCGAACCGAGCCGCACGACCAACCTGCCGCCGCGGCTAACTCGCTCGTGGTGGCGGAAGTGTCTTCGCCCGATGACGAAAGCGCGCGACCTTAGCCTGTATTCTCCAGGGCCCACATCGCTATTGCCTGCGGTAACGTAGCCGAGCCGATCCAGGTAGGCTTCGAGGTACTCGCGGTCCACCGGCATCCCGACATAGAGGACGTATGGGCGGGCATAGACGCGTGTGGGTTGCTGGCCGGCAGGACCGTCCAGGTGCGCAACTGTGGCCGCCTCGAATACGACCAGCGCCGATCCTACTGTGGCGACCACCGCAAACGCCGCCATGACGATTGCGGCCTTGGATCTCCCGCGAAACCAGGCCCAACCCGCCTTCAAGGCTACCCTCACTCAGAATCGGATTGCACGATCAGCTCACAGCGGTCAGTTCCCACTGTAATTTGGACGCAGTCGACCAAGAAACCGTTGTCCGTCACGGCTAAAGCCAACAAGGCCAACTGGCGCTCCGTACCCTACTCCGTTGATTCCTCCGCCGCGGCGCGCCTCAGATCCTCGATGAACCCCGCCTCTATCCAGTAGATATCCGAGTTACCGTTCTGCGGCCCGTCGAAGACCTCCTGAAGAAAGTCGAGCGACAGTCGCTCGGGCATACTTTCCGCAAGCCTCGAGCGGGTCGACATGAAGAAGAAGTATTTTCCATCCGGCGACACGTACGGCGAGAACTCGCCACCGCGTGGTGTGTTGACCTGTTCGCCCATATTGATGGGTTGGCTCCACTCATCTTCCTCGCTTCGGAAGACGATGTAGTAGTCCATGCTTCCCATGCTGTCTTCTCGACCGAACACGCTGAGGATCAGATAGCTCTCATCGGGCGCAACGAACGCGTTAAACTGCGAGCCCGTCGAGTTTACCTCGGGCCCGAGCCGCTCCGGCTCGGTGTACTGCCCATCAACCAGCCGCGACCTGTAGATGTAGCTGTCGCGCGTGCCACTTGGCGTACGCGTGAAGTAGATCGTCCCGTCCCGCGTCACGGACGGGAAGTATTCCTCGTCATCCGAGTTCACCGGCGGCCCGAGGTTGTACGGCTCACCCCAGCCGTTAGCGGTCCTGTCCGTCACCCATATATCCTGGTTGACCCAGGCGCCGACGTTCTCCGGTCCCATGACCCCTCCGTCGCGAGGGCGATTGGAGAGAAAGTACAACTTCTGCCCATCCGGGCTGATGAACGGCTCGAGGCTCATGTAGTCCGGATTCGCCGAGAACGGTGCCACATCGGGCCTCGTCCAGCGGCCATCTTCCAGCTTCGTCTGCATGATCACGGTAAGACCGCCAACCGAGACGCCGAAATAGATTTCCGTAGCGTCCGGCGTCATGGCGACATCGCGGGTGTACATGCCGGTTGAGACAATTCCGGGCGCGAAGAGCTCGGCCTCGATGCCCGGCGGCTGTTGCCCCAGGTATTCTCCGGCCAGAACTGGAAAATCAGCGGTCTGCTCAAGTTCCACCTGCTGCCCACAACCCAGCAAGGCTACCGACGCAGCCAGCCACCCTCTAATCCCCATCTCAGATCTCCCTCTGCCATACGGTCAAGTCAGGGCGTCGAGCTTCGACAACCATCTAGTACGGGTGGGGCTCTCTGGTCAGTACGCTGGCAACGAATGGAAGGATTCAATTCCAAGGCTGAGATCTCTCGGCCTCGGGTCCAGTCCTGCGCGAAGACGTCTCTTACGTCCCGAAATGCTACTCGTACCGCAGAGCCACCAGCGGGTCGACCTTCGAGGCCCTCCGCGCGGGCAAGTAGGTCGCGGCGGCGGCGGCGATCGCCAGGAGTACGGTCACGCTGACGAGGACCAACGCCTCAATCAGTCGGGCCATTTCTCAGCCTCTCAAGAGATCCCGCAGACAGATGGTTCGGGGTGACCGTTAGAATGGCAGACCGCATGCCAAAACGAACCGATAAGTTAAGATGTTGCAAATGAGTCACTTATATCTCTCAGTCGACCGACTTCCACCACTTGGCCGTTCGAACGCGGGACGATCCACGATCAGAATCGAACACCGCCTCGAGGTAAAAGCCGCAGGTGTCCGTTTTTGGGACGAACCGATCCCATTAGCAGACAAATCACCTCCTGTCGGTCCCCTCCCGTGTTTCCCAATCCATTCCTTGCCAGCGACTTATGATGCTTCCCTTGCGTGGCACGCTTCTTCCCTTCACAGGCATGGCCAACGCATATTGTTGTGTGACCCGTGGGAGCGGCTGAACGTGGATATTGCGCGCGAACCAAGAGGCAAAGGACGACGCTGGCTCTACATCGCAGGCGGTGTCGTGGCCGTTGTGGTGATCACGGTGGCCTTGAGCCGGCTCGGGCCCGCCGCCCCCTCCGTCGACCGGTCGACGATCTGGACCGATGTCGTGAATCGTGGCGAAATGGTCCGACAGGTTCGCGGTCCCGGGACGCTGGTCTCCGAGCAGATCCGCTGGATCGCAGCCCTGACGGCAGGGCGGGTCGAGCGAATCATGCTCGAACCGGGTGCCGAGGTAGACAGCGCAACGATCATCCTATTCCTCAGCAACCCGGACGTGGAGATCCAGGCGCTGGAGGCGCAGCGCCAGCTCACCTCGGAACAAGCGCGGCTGGTGGAACGGCAGACGCGGCGCGAGAGCCAGCGCCTCAGCCAGGTGTCTCTCGTTGCCACCGGTAGGTCGCAGTACCTTGAAGCGGAGCGCAACTTGCGCCGGGACGATGACCTCGCCGAGCGGGGGCTGATCT
>JBDHHL010000182.1:0-8166 GCA_039589375.1 Gemmatimonadota bacterium
TCATCGGTCATGTCGTCGACGCCCTCGGTCTTGGCAAGGTCCGTGGCAACTCCCTGGTCCCATGCGTCGGGATCCTGGATGAACCCGTCCTCGTCGATCTCGATCAGCTTGCCGCCAAACTCTTTCTGTTCCATCAAAACCCTCCGTTCGTAGGACCGGCTTATCTCAGCGTCCCTGTACCTGTCTACATGAAGTCGATGTCCAGTTGTGGCTGCATGTTCAACGTTTCGTGGATTGTGCACTTCTTCGCCACACGCCTTACCACGTCCATCTTCTCCTCGGGGAATCCGTTCGGCAGTTCCACGTCGATTACGATACCACCTATACGCTTGGGCTTGTCTGCCAGCTCGAGTGTGAGACTGACGCCGACGTCGCCATCGGTGTACCCGTGCTTGTCGCAGTAGCCCTGAACCATCATTGCGACGCATACCCCTAGGGAGCCGGCGAAGAGCTCCGCCGGCGTGAAGCCCTCACCCCGGCCCCCATCTTCCACGGACATATCGCTCATCACGTCACGTCCACGCACGTGGATGTTGAACTCCAGCTTGCCTTGCCTCGTGATGGTGATAAGGTCCATTCCTCTGCCCTCGAACTCGATCCCTACTTTTTCTTTGAGCTGTCTCCCGTCGCCATACCGTGCAACTTGACTTCGACCTTCTCCTCGACACTCGCATAGTAGTCGCGGAGAATCTCGACGACCTCGGGCTTGCTGAACTCTGCCGGAACCGTCTTGCCTTCGGAGAGCATTTTGCGCAGCATCGTTCCGGAAAGGAGGAGCCTCGCACCCGATACATAGTTGCCGTCGTCATCCAGCACGGCTTTGTCTTCGTGCGGAGACGTCTTCATCGAAGCCATCTCGCCGAGTTTGTAGTCGTAGAAGGTCCAGTCCATCTTGAGCGGCTGCGTCTCCAGCGCACCTGCCGGAAGCTCGTCGAAGATCTCCTGGGCGTCGAACGGTCCGTAGTAGTCACCGACGCCGGCATGGTCTCTTCCTACGATCAGATGGCTGCAGCCATAGTTCTGGCGGAACAGCGCATGCAAGAGCGCCTCGCGCGGACCCGCGTAGCGCATATCCAGCGGGTAGCCGCCCTGCACGACCCGCTCGGGCCTGAAGTAGTTCTGGACCAGCGCGTCAATACACTTCACCCTCACATCGGCTGGGATGTCACCGGGCTTCAGCTCACCTAGGAGTTGGTGGACGTAAACGCCGTCCGTGACCTCGATGGCGACCTTTGCCAAGTACGCGTGCGAGTTGTGCATCGGATTTCGAAGCTGCAGTGCCGAGACCGAGCTCCAACCGCGCTCGGCGAAGATCGCTCGAGACTCAGCCGGGCGCTGATAGATGCCCGGGAACTCGTCGGGGAAGAAGCTCTCGCTCAAGGCCTTGATGGGGCCGCCCAGGTTCACTTCCTTCTGGGCCAATACCATCGCCACTCCAGGATGCTCCGGATCGGTGGTCCTGAAGACCTCTTTGCACTCCAGTTCCTTGTCGATGGTGTACTTCTCGTTCACGGTCATGATGGCCATCGCCGTGCCACGCTTCTCATCGACCAGCGCGATCTCTTCACCAGCTGCGATGGCGTCGGCGTCTTCCTTGGTGGCCGATACGGTGACGGGAATGGGCCAGAACACGCCGTCCGTCATCTGCATGTCCTTGACCACGGCCTTCCAGTCCGCTTCGCCCATGAAGCCATCCAGCGGAGTGAATCCTCCGATCCCCATCATGATGGCGTCGCCCGTCTCGCGGGACGTGATCGGAATCTTGCGGATTGTCTCGGCGCGCTTCTGCTCCTCGATTAGCTCCTGACCTTCGAGCAGCAGGGGCTTCAGAGTCCTCTCTTTGCCGTGTGGATTGACCAGTTTTGACATCGCCGTTCCCTCAGTAATGGTTCGTTGGTTGTTTCTTCTGTCACATGTTCGCGGGGATCCAGTTTCCCGACATCCCCGGGCAAGGATCTCAGTTCTTGGCCGCGGCCTCCTCCGTGGCCGGCTGCGCTTCGAGTGCCTTCTGCTGGCCGCCCCCGACTAACCGTGCCGGCGGGCGCGCACCATTCGTCCGCCCGGTATGCTCCGCGTACACCATGGCCGTCGTTCGGTAGACCAGGTGGGCGAACTTCGAGTGCGGCAGATACACCAGGAGCTGGAACACGAGCACGAGGTGTACGAAGTAGAGCGCGTACGCGACCGACACCGCCGTTGACTGCATCTCGGGGTCGATTGCGAATCGCATTATCTCGATCACGAAACCCGTAACTCCGACTCCCAGCAGCAGCCAGACGAACATCCAGTCGAACGCCGTGCTCGTCTGCGCGTCGTTCGGGTCACGCAGCCGGTCGATGATCGCTTTCGCGCATCCGAATATGAGCAACACCCCACCCACGTTGGCTAAAACCTTCATGGGGTGGGCCAGGTCGAACGGATACAAGGACTCGATGCCCAGGTGCGGAAACGCGTACAGATCGAACGTGGCCCAGATCGTTACGACGAAGAGCGCTACGAATCCGTAGAAGGCCGTCAAGTGCGTGATTCGACCCGAAGGCTGCGCGCTGCATTTGCCAAATCGGTCGTGGGAAAGAACCGATAGCGCCGCCCGAAGGAATCCTTTCATCACCCCCACCGGCGGGGCCGGCGATCCGTACAATACGTCGGCCTCCTTCATCGCCCGCCAGAACCGGGCGATACCCACAAGAGCCGCGAAGAACGCAAGGGTCGTGAAGGACGCGAAAAAGCCGATCAGCAGCCAGTGCGGGAAGAACTCCGCGTAGAAGCCGTGGGGCTCGCCGAAGCCGAGAGCGCCTTCGATCGGCTCGCGGACCGCCAGCGCGAGGGCTAGCAGCCCCGCCGTGAGCACCATCAAGACCGGCAGCAGCTTGACGTCGTTCACCCAGCGGCCGAGGAACTTCGGGACCGCATAGTGCCGCACCGCCCACTGGCGAACTGCGGCCAGCACGTCACCCGGACGAGCACCGCGCGGGCACTTGAGCGAGCAGTCGTTGCATCGATGACAGAGCCAGACGTCGGGATCCGCCGCGAGCCGGTCCTTTAGACCCCACTGGGCCCAGATCATCTCCTTGCGCGGGAACGGCCGCCTGTCACCTGCAAGCTCGCAGGTGACGGAGCAGGTGGCGCACTGGTAGCACTTCTTCAGATCGCCACCGCCCGACTTGATGATCTGCTCGACGAACTTCCGGTCCGGTACCAGCAGGTAGGAATCGGACATCCTCACCACGCTCCCTAGAACCCCTTGAACGGGTTCAACCCGATCTCATCGATCTGTTCGGCGAACTCGTTGATGATCTGCGGCAGCTTCTCGAAGTCTGAGATGGACAGCTCCTCCAAACGGACGCGTTCCTCTTCCAGGGCAAGCTGCTTGAGCTTGTCCCGTATGTTCTCGCTACGCGTGCCCATCAGCTCGCTGCCACGGATGAAGTGACACTGGTAGTCGTCACCCGATTTGCAACCGACCAGAAGAATGCCGTCGAAGCCACTCGACAGCGCATCGGCCATCCAGACAGTGTTGATCGAGCCGAGGCACCGGATCGGGACGATCCGGATGAACGCACTGTGCTGGATCCGCTTGAGGCCCGCGAGATCCAGAGCCGGATACGCATCGTTCTCGCACAGCAAGGCGAGTAGACGCGGCTTCTCCTCGAACTCGTCGGGGATGTCCACCGACTTGATCATCGAGCCGATGATCTCCGGCGAGTAGTCCTTGAACGAGATGATCCGCTCGGGGCAGCAGCCCATGCAGATCCCGCAGCGGCGGCACCGCGTGACGGTGAGCAGCGGCGTGCCTTTCTCGTCCTCGTTCAGCGTACCGAACGGGCACTCCTCCGTACAGCGCTTACATTGGGTGCAGCGCTGCAGGAAGAAGTCGGGGTAGGACATGTCGCCCCAACGGGGATGCACCGCGGCACCCTCGCTGGTAAGCTCGACGCTCTGAATCGCCTTCAAGGCCGCGCCGGCTCCATCCTCCATGCTGAAGAGCGAATCGTTCGGCGCCCGCACGCACCCGGCCGCGTAGATGCCCGTGCGACGCGACTCGTACGGGAAGCAGATGAAGTGTGAATCGGGGAAGTCGTACTTCAGAACCGGCAGGTCCGGGCCCTGCCGATAGTCTAGATTCAGGATCTCGGTTCCCTCGTGATGCGCGAGTTCCTCGACTGTCACTTTCGCCGCTTCCAGCTGAGCGCCTGCTTCGCCCTTATCGATTATCGCCTTCGCGTCGGTCAACTTCCGGACGGCCTCGCCGTCCGCAGCGGTCGGCACCATGCCGGTTGCCAGGACCACCAGGTCTGCCTCGATGCGGATCCGTTCCCCCAGCAGGGTGTTCTCGGCCTCAACCTGCAGGTTACCGTCCCCAGCCTCTTGTACGCCGACGACCTCGGCCTTGGTGAAGAAGATGCCTGGGTCGTTCTGAGCTGAGCGGTAGAAGTCCTCGTATTGACCCGGCGTGCGGATGTCCTTGTACAGAACGTAGGCCTCGGACTCGGGATCGAACTTGCGAGCCACCACAGCCTGCTTGATTGTCACCCGGCAGCAGACGGCGGAGCAGTACGGCAGGTGGTCTTCATCGCGCGAGCCGGCGCACTGCACGAAGAGGATCCGGCGGGCCGGCTTGCCATCGCTGGGCCGCGTGATCGCTCCTGCGGCGATCAGCTCCTCCATCTCTACGTTGGTGATGACGTTCGGATGGCCATATCCCAAGTGGCCGAGCCGCGAAGCATCGTACGGCTTCCAGCCGGTAGCCTGCACGATGGCGCCGACGCGGAGTTCCGAGCTCGAGCCGTTGGCCTTTACCGACACGTCGAACTGGCCGGGCCCACCCGTGATCCGCTGTATAGTCGTACCGGTGTGAACGCGGATCCGCTCGTGGCCCTCGACGTCGGCGATGCTGCTGCTGAGATCGACGGGCTCGAGTTCCTTGTACGGGGGGCTGAGAGGGAATCGCCACGCGAACTTGCCCGCCCAGCCGCCCAACTGCGGCTCCTTTTCCACCAGCACGACGTCGTACCCGGCGTCGGCGGCATCGAGCGCCGCCGCCATTCCGGTCACACCGCCGCCCACGACCAGGATCGTCTTGTCGATCTCCTCTTCGAACGGCTCCGGGATATCCGCCTTCTTCGCCCGGGTGATGCCCATGCGCAGATAGTCGGCGGCGAGCATCTGGGTGTCTTCGTCGTTGGGCTCGTGGCTCCAGACAACGTGCTCGCGCAGGTTCACCCGCTCGGTGCGGCACCCGTCGAAAGTGAAGTCCTCGGTCTTGAATCGCGACGTGCAGGCGGCGATGACCAGCGCGTTGGCGCCCTCCTGGATGTCACCCCTGATCAGCTCGAGTCCAGCGTCTCCGCACAGGCACTCGTGTTCGCGACAGAGATCGGCTTCGCACTCTCCGGTCGCCAACTCACACAGTTCCCCAATGTCCAGCGATCCGCCGATCTCGCAGCCATGACATATGTAGGCAGCGACTTTCTTATCCACCCTTCACTCCCCGCTGCTCTTGAGAGCCTTCATGGCGGCGCCGGTGGCGTCTCGCACGCATGTGGCCACGTCCGTGGGGCGCTTGGCACACCCAGCTGCCAGCAGCCCCGGCTGGTCCTGCTCGGTCGTCAGGAACCCGAACTCGTCAGTCCGCAGACCGCCGTCCACCTGCACGTCGCCTGCAGCGGCCGGCACTAGTCCGGTCGCCAGCACGACCAGGTCGACTTTCTGTCTGACCTTCTCGGCGGTGAGCGTGTCCTCGGCTTCGACTTCCAGGGACCCGTCTGCATCTTCGGTGATCTTCGCCACCTTGCCCTTGATCAGGCTGAGCTTCTCGTCCTTCTCGGTTGCGACGAAGAAGTCCTCGAGTCGGCCCGGTGCGCGGATATCGATGTAGAAGATGTAGATATCCGCTTCGGGGTACTGCTCGCGTACGTACCGTACCTGTTTGAGCGATCCGAGGCAGCAGACCCCGGAGCAGTACGACAGGTAGTTCTCGTCGCGCGAGCCGGCACACTGTACGAACGCGACGCTCTCGATCCCTTTACCGTCGGAAGGCCTCAGGATCTTGCCGCCCGTGGGCCCGTTCCCCGAGGCCAGGCGCTCCATCATCAGGTTCGTGATCACGTTCGGGTGCGTACCGAATCCGAGGTTCTCGATCTGTTCGGCAGGGAACGGGTCCCAGCCCGTCGCCCAGATCACGGCCTGGACATCCAGCTCGACAGTCTCGGGCTGCATGTCGAGGTCGATGGCATCGTACGGACAAGCCGGTACGCACTTGCCGCAGTCGCTGCCCGGGCACACGCTGCCGTCGATCACGTACCGTAGCGGGTGAGCCATCTCGAACGGCAGATAGATCGCCTTGGTTGCGCCCATCCCGAGGTTGAACTCGTCGGCGCGCTCCACCGGGCAGGCCGCGACACATTCGCCGCAGGCGGTGCACTTGGCGTTCACGAAGCGCGGCGCGATCTGAATCGTGGCCTTATGGTCCCCGGGTCCCCCCGTGACCTTCTCGACCTGCGAACCCGTCAGGCACCGAATGCGCGGGCTGGTCCTGAGCCGACGGTAGTGGATCTCCAGGCCGCAGGTAGGTGGGCACAGCTTGGGGAAGTACTCGGCCATCTGGGCCACGCGGCCGCCGAGGTACGGGCTCTTCTCGACCAACACGGCATCGCAGCCTGCTTCCGAAGCTTCGATGGCAGCGCTGATGCCGCTGATGCCGCCACCGATCACGAGGACCGTTCCCCGCTTCCCGTTTCCGCTCACTGTGAATCCTCGTTGGCGGCCGCCGCCTTCCTGCCGAACAGCTCTTTCTTGTCCAGCGAGCCCTTGAACGCCTCGAGGACGTCCGCCTTTGGCTTCACGGTCGGCTCGCCGAAAAGGCTGAACCGGAGCCAGAGGAACGCAAACCGCAGAAGCGCCTCGTCGTCGTAGCGCATCTCCTCGGCGAAGTCCTCATCCACATCAAATCGCTCTAGCAGCGTGCTCTCGAACACGAACTCTCGGAACTTGTCCAGGTCGTAGCACGCTGTGAACAGCATCTCCATCTTCTTGGGGGAGAGTACCCCGCCATCCTCGAAAAACTCGTGAAGCGTCAGTTCTTTGTACGCCTCACCCCACTCGTCGTACTCGTCGATCCCTTGGTCGTCGAGCCACTCGCGTACCGTCCACTGATGCGACTCCTCAAAGCCACGGCAGCCCTCCTCCTGCAGGAGGAAGTAGAACCGTTCGCCTCGCCAGCCGTCCGGAGTGTCCTTCTGGGCCGCCAGCCCCAAGGGATACATGCGGCAGGGCCACGGCCGGTCCGTGTAAATGCCGCACCCCCCGTCGGTCAGAAACTGGCACGACTTGATCTCATCATCGTTCATGCGGAGCAAGACGACGGGGGTCTTCATGTCCTTCTGGACGGGAAGCAGTGCGTACTTGTCGAGGAACTCGCTCGATGTCATGCCCAGGCGCCGCTTCAAGCGCAAGACGTCGTAGGGGGACAGGAAGATGTTCACGTCACTGCAGCACTTGTTGAAACAGGAGACACCGGGATGGCACCCGAACTTGAACGTGTCGTCGGGGCCGAGCCTGGGATGATCCGAGAGGATCTTCTCCTCTAGTCGGCCACGCTCGTCGGTCATTCGTCAACTCCTTTGTCATTCTCCACGATCATCTCCCGCGTCGCGGAGTCCGACCAGACCGGAATCATCGACGACGTGCCAGTGGTGGGGTTGACCATGTATCGATACGACGCATGCTGAGCGAACTGCCGCTCCATCCACTTCCAACCCTCCCGGTAGTACGAGCAGTCGTCGTTGAAGCAGACGAAGAGGAATTCCTCGGGCCACGAGGCGCCGTCCGGGACGAGCCACTTCTTCAGACGCTGGCCACAATGTGGACAGGTTCGGGAGGCTTCAGCCATCAGGTTCCTCGCTTGATCGCCGACCGTCTGGCCGATCCGAGAGCTGTCGATCGCCCGATCCGCGTGGTGGGTGGAAGTGCTGCTGCGCATAGTGCAAGGCAAAGAGTGTGGAGCGCCGGGACCTTCGAGCATCGCGTCGCGACGCTCGAAGATCCCGGAACTCGTGAACGCCTACGCCGTGATGTACTTGACGGGCCTCTTGATTATGTCCCACTCGCCCGTGTTCTTGTCGTACGTGCAATTGCAGAAGGCAAGCCAGTTATCGTTGTCCATGC
>JBDHHL010000183.1:0-8164 GCA_039589375.1 Gemmatimonadota bacterium
GCTCTCCCTGGGCCAGGACACGCCCGCGCTGAGCTCCACGAACAACCACGGCCGGAAAGTGCTGAAGCGATAGACGACCGTGAGCGCGTAGTCTCGCAGCGGAACCTCCCGACGCGTTTCGCCGCGCACCTCCGCCTGGTAGGCAAGAGCCTTGGCCGTACCGAGGTATTGATAGAGGATTACTCCCGCGTGCCAGTCCAGGCCGAGGCTGGACTGGGAGACGGTCCCGAGGCCGAACAGGCGCGTCAGTACCTTCTGGCTCGGTTTCCAATCGAAATCGAGGCGAGTAGTCTCGCCGAAACCGATAGTCCTCTCCCAGAAGAACGTCTGGCGGAAGCGGGCCATGGTGCTCTCGCTGAAGAAGATGTTCTGGCGGTACCTGAGCTTCGCGTAGGGATTTACGGGAATGTTCAGTTTCGCCCCGACGTCCAGGTCGATCCGGCTGTGCCGGTCACTGATCGGTGAGTACCCCATGCCGACAAACCAGGACTCTTCTTCCGACGTCGAGAGAGACTGCGGCATGCCTTCGTGGGCATCGGGCGAATCCGTAATGAAGTTGTCGACGCTCTCCCTGCCGATGATGAAATTGACGCGCCTCTTCAGGCGCGGGAAGTTCGCCTTGACGCGGAAACGAAACGTCGGGTCGATTTTGTCACGTCTATCCCACCATAGCGCCACGAAGATGCGCCCGTATGTAGCGTCTCTCTCGTCATAGACCGACGCGTCACCGAAGAAGCCGTCGAACCAGAGCGCGGAGCCACAGACTGTCCTCGAGACCTTGCGATTGAGCCAATCGATCCAGTTCCGCTCGCCGAGCTCTGACGGTGTGCAGGCTTCCCGCGCCTGCACCGCGGCGGCTACGGAGTCCTGGAGGGCGGCAGCGTAGAGTGAATCCGCCAATCGTTGATAGGTCACCGCCGCCCAGCCGCTCGCCGGAGGCGGCTGCGCTTGAAGACGGCCGGTCGGCAGCGAAATGGCCGCAAGGACGAGCCCCGGGGGCACCAGCCTAAAGGCCGCAGAATAGCCTGCCATCCAGCCGATTCTATGCCGGCCGGCCCGCATGGACAACAAAATCCGGGGGCGCCGCACGGACGCTCCCCGGATTAGCCTCTTGACTTGGCCGTGGGCTCTCCAGCGCCACACTCAGCGGTCGTCGAGTAAGCTACGATCAGCTCTTCGGCGGGAACTGCCGCATGATGCCTTCGACCACGTCGTTGACTCTCTTCGTCCTCTGCTCCGGCGTGAGTTCCCCCTTCAGTTCACCCTGGGCCCAGCCTCGCCAGGCGAGGTCCTTCTCCGCCGTGTCGATGAGGTCGATGACCAGCGTCCCTTCGGTCCACTGCCGGACGGTGGTCTGCGTGCCGCCGTACCAGCCGTAGTAGCCCCAGCCGGTGTTGTACGTGCTCACGTCCATCTTCTGCTCGGTCGTGAGGTAGAAATTCACGAGGAGGTCGGGCGCCCCACTCGTAGCCTTGCGGTAGCCCTTCGAATCGAGCTGGTTCTCTAAGGCGGTGATTATCCGCCTCTCGGTGAAGTC
Organism: Gemmatimonadota bacterium; assembly: GCA_039589375.1. Classification (GTDB taxonomy): domain Bacteria; phylum Gemmatimonadota; class Gemmatimonadetes; order Palauibacterales; family KS3-K002; genus JASFMO01. Next base: position 1,538 of record JBDHHL010000183.1, read on the forward strand.
GTCCATACCACGACTTGCCTGGGACGGATCGGCGGCCTCAAGCCAGGCGTAGGTCCTCATGCCTCCGAAGTCGATGGACGGATCGAAGTCGCTGTTGAACTTGACCCCCGAGCAAGCCCCAGCCGCCAAAGCGAGCGAGAACATCACGCCGAGGATGGGTAATTGACGCAGACGCATTTTCAACTCCTCCTCCTTCAGGAAATCCTTCCAAAACCCCATGATATAGATGGGCGCCAACCGGCGCCCGGACTCTCAACACACGCTATGAGTGTCGTAAGAAACTAGCGCCCGTGCCACGGACATCAACCCTAAGCCCGAGAGCGCGAAAAACGCCAGGCAATGAACGATGTGATGGGTAGCCCGCCCAAGACGATGGTCCAGGCCAGGCTAGAGCTGACCGGCAAGTTCAAGAGCTTGTCTGCAATCGTTATGACTCCGCCGACGACTACCAGGTGCGCAACGATCACGTTAAGCCAGAAGTACACGCCCCTCTCGCGGCGACCTGTGCCTCCGCCCTCCAGGCGCGAGGTTTCTGACTCAAGCTCCTTTCGAATCTCGTCCGCGTTTGCCCAGCGGTCCTTCGCGGCCGTCGAGAGGCACTTCTCGATAACCAGTGCCAGTCGCTGCGGAGCATCGGGGCGTCGTGCCTGGACAGGTGTGTACTTCCCGCCGGCCTTCTTCTCGATCAGGTCTTCCAATGAATTGGCGATGTACGGCAGCGTTCCCGTCAGCGCCTCGTACGCAGTCGTTCCCAGCGCATAGAAATCGGCCCGGAAGTCTACGTCCGCCGAGACGGTAGCCTGTTCGGGCGCCATGTAGAACGGCGAGCCGATCGCCATCCCCGTGCCAGTCAGGCGTAGGTGTCGCTGCTGGGCCGAACTCAGGCCGCTAGCCAGCGGCTGGGTGCCGCCGATCAGATGAGCGATGCCAAAATCCGTGAGCATCGGTCGCCCGGACCGACCCTCGATCACGATGTTCCCGGGCTTGATGTCGCGATGGATAACACCCTGCTCGTGCGCGTGGGCCAGAGCATCCGAGATGACCACCATGATTCTCGTCACTTCATCCGGCGACAGCGGTCCCTCCCGGTCAATTCGCTCTCCCAGCGATTCACCTTCCACATACTGCATCACGTAGTAGAGAAGATCTGGCGTCTCGCCGAACGCGAAGATGGGTACGATGTTCGGGTGCCTGAGGTTGGCAGTCACTTTCGCTTCACGACGGAAGCGTTCTTTCCCTTCTTCGCTCGCGGCGAGCTCGCCGGGCAGCACCTTGACCGCAACGGGCCGATCCGCCGCGATCTCGTGGAACAGGTAGACCGTGCCCATGGCACCGCTGCCGACGAGGCGAACGGCTTCGTACTGAGGCTCCAGGGCTTCGCGCAACGGCTCGAGCAGAGGATCCATGGGCAGGCTTAGGGTAGAGTTGTGTCTGGTCCTGCTACAAGATGTTGACCAGCAGGCGCGGGAGCAACGAGCGCCCCGCTGGTGCTCAGCACCTTAAATTGTTAGGTTTGGTGTACCCTGTACCAGGCCACTGTCCCGGTGGCCTCCCGTCTTAGTGTCGTCACTTTCACAGGCTTCTGTTATGACGGGACCCTCCGTTGCAAAGCGTCCCCAAGTCGTCGACCACGAGCGACCCGCGAGGTCGGCATCGCCGGAGACAGCGCGCCCACGGGCGATCATCACCCGCGCGATCTTCGGAAATTGGCGAGAGGCGCTTCGCTACCTTTCGATATGGCTACTCGCCGGGGTGACCGTTTACGCCGTGGCGGTACTTGCCTGGCTGATCTTGGTTTAGCAATACACTGAATCATCCGTCCGGCGAGGTCGCCGTTCGCGCCGGCCGCCACACGCCGATGCCGTCCTTGTACTCGATGGTTGTCCCGAACTCCGCCGACAGCTCCGCCACGTGCTCGATGATCTTGCGTCCCGTCTCCTCGTCCGCTATTCGCGGCGTCCCGCGCTGCGAGCGAGGCGCCGTCTGGGCGAGGTCGATGGGATAGAGCTTGAGGTCGATCAGGCGGTTACCCTGGAAGGTCGGGACGGCCAGCACGCTCTCGTACCAGATCGGGCTCGACGGGAAGCCCGTGGTTGGGACCCCCTCTTCGTCGACCCGGAAGCGCCGGTCGTACAGGTCGGCCGCCAGCGCCGATTCGTCCAGCTGGTAGTTCTCGTAGTTGTCCTGGGGCATGGGGTCGATCGTCTCGTTCTGGAAGATGAAGTTCGCCAGCGAGTAGAAGATCGGCTTGCCCTCGTAGATCTCGATCCCGCGCAGCCGGTGCGGGCCGTGGACGATGTACGTCGTAGCACCGGCGTCCAGGCACTTCTTGGCGAACTCGCGCAGCCACTCGGGTGGCTGAGTGCGCTCGCGGCCCGAGTCGTGGGAATGGCTGTTCACGATGACGAAGTCGGCGAGGTGCGAGGCGTTGCGCACTTCCCGCAGGATCCGCTCTTCATCATAGGCGTTGAGCTTGGTGACGACCCGGTTCTCTTCACCCTTGTTGATGCGGATGCGGAACAGCCGGAGCGGGTCGTCCGGATCTTCCGGGACCCGGCCCCCGAAGTCCGCGGCGACGCTCTTCAGGAACTCGATGGTGGCCGAGTCGGCCTCGTAGGTCCGCTCCACTCGGAGTGGGTTCAGGCCGGGTCGTCCCATGTACGGGCCGCGAGGATCGCTGGCCCGCGACATCGGCGTGAACGATGTGGCCAGTCCGACGAGCGCGATACGACCCTTGGGCGTCTCCAAGTAACCCGGCCGGCTCGCCCATCCCAGGTTCATGCCGCTCCCCGCGTGGATGAGACCCAGCGAATCGAGCAGCTGGTTCGTCAGCCGCATCCCCTCGACGCCCAGATCCGTGGTGTGGTTGTTCGCCCTATTATATAGATCGAAGCCCATGGCCTTCAGGTCGTAGGCCACTTCGGGCGGGGCCAGCTCCCAGTTGCCCCCGTTCTCGGCCTCGGGCCAAGCGTCGAACGACTCGAGGCGGAAGAGCGAAAGCTCGAGGTTGACGAACGCCGCGTCGGCCGCCCGGATGATGTTCGCCAGCCTGTGAAAGCCGGGGTCTCCCGGGTGATCGAATTGCGAGATCCGGCGCGTGATGATGGCGTCGCCCGCCGCCGCCAGGGACCACGTGGACTCAGGGCCGGGAAGGCCGCCGGCTCGCTGGGCCGACGCCGGTGCTATGACGCAGAACGGCAGCAGGATCGTGGCGAAGAGAAACGTCAAACCTCGCGACCTGGTCATGGTGGCCTCCTAACGAAACCCTCGAACGTGGTGCCTCTACATCCCCCAGAGGTTCTTCGTGTCCACAGACGCCCCTTGAATCTTCAAGTAGTAGAACAGCTGCGCTTTGTGCTGCTTGAGATGCTCCACCATCTGCAACAACCGATGGCCCAGTCGCATCTCGCTAGTGTCCCACGGGGCTGTGACAGGCTTCTCGAGGTCCTCGGGTGTGGTCTTCGCCAGCATGGCAAGCGCCAACTGCTTGTCCGCAGCTAACGCCGCCTTGGCCTCGTCAACGCTGCCGATCGTTGCCAGCGCTTCCGCCGGCGGCAGCATCTGCTCGGGCGACAGGTCGGACATATCCGTGCCCTCCGGCAGGCCCCATCCCCAGTCGCCAGTGACGAATCCGCGGAAGGCGGCGCCGCAGGCCTCGGTGATGTGTTTGAGCAGCTGCCCTGCCGTCATCCAGTTGCTTCCTGTGGAGGGTTTCCAGTCGAGTGCGTCGTCGTCAACGAGATCGAGCAGGCCATCGGTGACCTTGTAGGTCGTCTCGATCTCGGCGGTCAGTAGGTCGGTCCAATTCATGTCGTCATCCTTGGTCAGGAGGCGCGCGTCGCGCCTCGATCCGCGCTCGGTCTGTAAGGCTCTCTCACCACTCGCAGGTGGCGTCGGAAGCGCCCGCTCATCTACAACCTTGGAATAGTCAATGTGAATAATGGGCCCCTGCCCGGTGCCGGGAAAGCGATGCCGGGCTTCGGGAGTTGCGAGCCTCCCGCCCTTCCGCGAATTTGACACCGTCCCGACCGCAACGGCTCCTGACGCACCGTGCCGGCAACCGAACTGGCTGGCGGTGCTCCACCGGAGTCACAGCCCTCTTCCCCACGGAGAGAAAGATGCGCAGAGAACAGCCATACCGCTTCTCGCCTTCGCCACGGCTCGCCGGCCACGGCAAAGCACGGAACACCAGCCCAGCACCTCGCTGCCTGGCGGGAGTCCTTTTGGCCTTCCTCGCCTTGCTCGTGGTCGCGCCGGTGCCGTTGTCCGCCCAGGAGCGGTTCACGATCCCGGAGATCCTCTCGCCGGCCTTCCCGTCCAACCTCGTCTCGGCCAAGGCGGCGAATCGTATCGCGTGGATCGAGTACGAGCGCGGGATGCGGAACGTGTACACGGCGGTGCCACCAAACTTCCGGCCCATGCGGCTGACCTACTACATGGAGGACGACGGACACGACCTGTCCGGGCTGCAGATCTCGGACGACGGTTTGGTGCTGCTGTTCGTGCGGGGCCACACGCCCAACCGCGAAGGTTGGATCGCCAACCCGGCGAGCGACGCCGACGGCGCGGAGCGGGCCGCCTGGGCGGTGCGCAGCGACGGCGGAGCACCGTGGCGCGTCGCCGAGGCGTGGAACCCAGCGCTCTCCCCCGACGGGAAGTGGATCGCCTACACGACGGCGGGTCAGGTGTGCCGCGCGCCCGTGGAACGCGGCGCACTGGCGGGCTTCGACCCGGACGCGACTCCACTGTTCACCACGTTCGGCGAGCAGAGTTCTCCCGTGTGGTCGCCGGACTCGAAGCGGATCGCCTTCGTCAGCACACGCGAGGACCACAGCTTCATCGGGATCTACGACACCGAGCGTCACACCGTGGACTACCTGGCGCCCGGCGTGGATCGAGATATGGCGCCCGCGTGGTCCCCGGACGGGTCGTACGTGGCGTTCATCCGTCGGCCCGGCCTTCCGTTCGGCGCATCCCGCGAGCGGCTCCCCTGGTGGAGGCGAAGCCAGGAGCCCGACACGGTCCTGCCCGACGGACTGAACCGGGCAGGTTTCGCGGGCGGCCACAGGCTGGAGATCTGGGTCGCGAGCACTCGCACGGGCGACGGGCGTCGGCTGTGGCACAGCTGGCCCAAGGACGATCGCTTCACGGACATCCGCTCGCTCGACTGGGTGAACGATCACATCGTGTTCCGGTCCGAGCCGGGGGACTGGGAGGGCCATCGCTACGCGATCTCGGTGAAGGACCCGGAGCGCGACCCCGAAGAACTCACGCCCGGCGAGGGCATGGTAGAGCAGGTCGCCTACTCGCCCGACGGCCGCTACCTGTTTTACGCGACGAACATCGAGGACATCGACCGCCGCCACCTGTGGCGAGTGCCGATCAACGGAGGCAGGCCGAAGCAGCTGACCAAAGGCGCGATGATCGAGACCTACCCGGCCGTGCTCGCCGACGGCGAGCAGGTGGCCGTGCTGCAGGCCGGGCCGAAGCAGCCGCAGAGCGTGGCGGTCGTAGACGCGGACGGGGGCACGCCGCGCGTCGTGACGACCCTGCCGGACCAGTTTCCGCTGAACGCGCAGGTCGTCCCGCAGAACGTGGTGATCACATCGCCGGACAGCCTCCAGTTCCACGCCCAGCTGTTCCTGCCGCCGGACTTGAGGCGCGGCGAAAAGCGGCCGGCGCTGATCTTCATCCACGGCGGTTCGCGGAGGCAGATGCTGCTGGGCTACCACTACCTGCGTTTCTATCACATGGCCTATGCGATGAGCCAGTACTTCGCCAACAAGGGGTACGTGGCGCTGTCGGTGAACTACCGGAGCGGGATCGGCTACGGTACCGCGTTCCGCGACATCGAGGACTACGGCCGGCGCGGGAACTCCGAGTACCAGGACATCTATGCGGCCGGTAAGTACCTGCAGTCGCGCCCGGACGTGGACCCGGAGCGGGTGGGACTGTGGGGTCTCTCGTACGGCGGCATCCTCACGGCACAGGGGCTGGCCCGAAACTCGGACATCTTCAGGGCCGGCGTGGACATCGCGGGCGTCCACCTCTACGGCAGCCTGGAGCCACGCGACAGCGTCATGTACAACTCGTCGGCGATCTCAGCCATCGACACCTGGACGTCACCCGTGCTGCTGATCCACGGCGACGACGACCGGAACGTCGACTTCTCGCAGACGGTCGGCCTCGTGCAGCTGCTGCGCGCCCACGAGGTCCCGTACGAATTGATCGTCTATCCGGACGATGTGCACAGCTTCCTGCTGTTTTATCGCTGGATCGAAAGCTTCAACGCGACGGACGACTTCTTCGAGCGGAAGTTGCGCGACTAGACCAATGAGCATAGCTGCTGGCTAGATATCGCTGACCGTAACTGTTGTCAGTTGTTGTTGCCATATTAGTAGCCGTATCGCATAGTACATCTCGTTCTTGGGAAGATGAGGCTGAGCCGTGTGGGGTCCACTCCGGTAGAAGGCCTCAGCCGTGGTAGTCTGCACCGCAATCTCGACTCACCGTTGGCCGGCTAGGGCCGCCAACTCGCCGTCGTGTGGTCAAATCGATCCCGCCCGAAAGCAAGAGCCTACACGAACGATAGGCCTCGCGCAGTCACCGAGCACGGTTCTGCCGATC
>JBDHHL010000184.1:0-8923 GCA_039589375.1 Gemmatimonadota bacterium
TTCCCTTCCCCGTTGTCCCGGACGTACCAACCGACGTGGGTCAGCTGCGTTAGATCGGGGTCATCGCTCAGGCGAGCGTCACCGAGACCGAAAGAAACCGTTGTCCACTCACCCGGATGTACGCGATTGAACTCCTCGTCCGTGAAGAATGGGATCTGGAATGCGGCGTAGCTCTTGAAGCTCGTGGTCTCGCTGAGGCGCAACTCCAGCCCCACCCTGTCGATCGAATTTGTGCGGACACGGCACTGCAGGTGGTAACGCCCCAAGTCGAGCGACTCCCACCTGGGCCCCCGCAGCTTGGCGAAGGCAGCCCTTCCGTTGCCCAGCGTCGTGATCGCTGTCCACTCCCCTTCGGCTGACTCGGGGTACGCGATCTCTGCCCGCCCCCAATCGATCACCATAGGGCCTTCCGAGCGGGGCGTTGGGCGAGCTGCGGGCATCGCGCTGGGCTCGGGTTTTGGGCTGGGCCCGGTGGCGCAGCTCTGGGCCGCCAACGTGAGGAAGACGACCCACCCGACAGAAATCCAGACGGGTCGCATCGTACTCGGTCCAGAGTGCCACGCAGAACCTCGCACCATCCGTCGCAGCGGACGCCGGGCAGGCACCGAAAGAGGACCCGAATACGAGCTCATCGAAAGCACACCTTGAACCGTTGTGGACATGGAAGCGGAGTCGCGGCGGGGTACACGCAACAGGACGATGACTGGCAGGACGCATGCCACCGGCACTCATGGAATTGAACATGTTGTACTCTATGGGCTTACGCTGGTATGCCGACTACGTAGCCACTCAATTAGAACAGCATTGTGCCACATAATGCCACTGTTCGCCGGACTATGCAGTCAATTTGTCTGAGCTTGCCTGGATCTATGCACCCACGATAGACACCGGAAGTTCATGTGAGAGCGGAGTGCCGCGGCGGCCTGTTGGTGCTCTGAGAGCGGAGGTAGATTGTGCTCCGCCCCAACCTCGAACAGCTACTTCTACTCGCTGCCACCGGCCGGTAGCCCGCTAGCGGGCAGGCAAAGCTATGAGGCGTTCTAGGCTTCTCTCGTACGCCACGAGGAATCGAATGAGACGACTTCTTCTTACGACGCTGCCCCTGGCCCTACTCGTACAGGCCTGCACTGAAACGTCCTGGCGCGATGCCGTTCCCCCCGATTGGCCGTACTCGCTCGATGCGGTTCCGGTTCAGGCGGAGAACGGAATGGTGGTCAGCACCGATCGCTACGCCAGCGAGGCAGGAGTGGATGCGCTCGAGGCGGGCGGCAACGCGGTTGACGCTGCTGTTGCCACGGCGTTTGCGTTGGCCGTGGTCAACCCCGAGGCCGGCAACATCGGCGGTGGCGGGTTCATGGTGATTCGCTTGGCGGATGGGACCTCTGCCGCTTTGGACTTCCGCGAGCGCGCCCCCGGTGCGGCTTCCCACGATATGTACCTGGACGAGGACGGCGAACTGACCGATGGATCGCGCGTGGGCCATCGCGCCGTAGGCGTACCGGGCAGCGTAGGCGGGTTGTGGAAGGCGCATCAACGCTACGGTTCTCTAGCCTGGAGCGACCTGGTCGGGCCAGCCATAGCCTTGGCAGAGGGATTCGAGGTCAGGGAGCGCCAGGCCAAATCGCTAAAGCATTACGCGGAGGACCTGGCCGAGCACAGCCATACCGCCGAGGTCTTCCTCCCAGGTGGTGCGCCGCCCGGCGTAGGTGACACCCTGGTGCAAGCGGACCTCGCGCGCACGCTTCGCCGCATTCAGCAGCAAGGACGCGACGGCTTCTACACCGGCGAGACCGCTCGACTGATTGCGATGGAGATGCAGCGGCACGGCGGACTGATCAACGAACAGGATCTGGCGTCGTATGATGCCGCCTGGCGCGAGCCGGTCGAGTTCACTTACCGCGGTCACATGATCGTCGCCATGCCCCCGACCTCGTCGGGCGGCCTGACGCTGGCGCCGATGGCCAAGATCCTCGAAGGGTACGAGTTGTCGGATCACCCGTGGCATTCGCCACAGATGGTCCATCTGCTGGCCGAGGCGTGGAAACGCGCGTACGCCGATAGAAACGAGTACCTTGGCGATCCCGATTTCGTCGCTATCCCCAGGGATCTGCTCACCTCTACCGAGTACGGCGCCGAGCGACGCGCCGGCATCTCGTTGGACCGAGCCACGCCATCCGCCGAGGTAGCGCCGGGGCTAGGCCCCTACATGGAGCAAGAAAACACTACGCATTTCTCGGTGGTCGATGCGACGGGCAACGCGGTGTCGATGACCACGACGATCAACTCGTTCTACGGTATCAAAGCAGTGGTGGAAGGCGCCGGTTTCTTCGTCAACAACGAGATGGACGATTTCTCGGCCCAACCCGGTACCCCTAACATGTTTGGCCTGGTGCAGGGCGAAGCGAACGCCATCGCGCCGGGCAAGCGGATGTTGAGCGCCATGACGCCGACGATCGTGGTGCGGCCCGATGGATCGCTGCTTCTCGTCGTCGGTTCGCCCGGCGGATCGACGATCATCACCAACGTCTTCCAGAACATCGTGAACGTCGTGGACTACGGGATGACCGTTGTCGAGGCGGTCCACGCACCGCGCCTCCATCACCAGCACTTACCCGATCGCATCGAATACGAACCAGGCGCGCTCGACTCCGCGACGATAGCTGCGCTCGAAGCGATGGGGCACACGCTGCGCGAGCGGTACAGCGAGGCTGCGCTCTACCCCTACATCGGCGACATTCAGGCGATCATGGTGCTGCCGGATGGGACGCGTCAGGGCGTGTCAGATCCGAGAAGAGGCGGAGCGGCGGTGGGTTACTGACGGCCTACGTATCTAGCGGGCCGAACAGGCTGGCTGGCCGTCGAACATCCAACATCGAACATCGAATGTCGAATATCGAAGAATATTCGTAAATCGACCACCGACTATCGAATAGCGAATATTCAAACGATCACGCCGTACGCTATCGCACTGGTCCGCTACTGCCTGCTCCTTAGAGCCGACCGCCGCACCGCATCCTCGTCGATCTCCACGTCATAGTTTGCCGACAGACCCTCGTAGAGCGCGTTCTTTGCGCGGTCACTGCGCATACGGTTGTAGTCGGTCACCAACCGTTCTCTAATCTCCGCGTACTGAGGGATGCGGCTCTCGACCCGTTCGCCCACGTTCACGAGATGTAGCCCGTAGCCCGAGGCGATCGGCCCGTGCCACCCCTGCTCTAGCTCGAACAGCGCCTCCGCGAACCTGGACCCGAACTGCTGCTGCACCTCGGCCGGTGACAGGCGGGCGTAGTCGTACTGGAGCATGAAGCGGTCTCCGAGTTCCGGGGCCCTCTGGGGCGGTTGCGCTCCCGCCCTCAGCTCGGCCAACGCCCGCCGGGCATCTTCTTCCACCGCGGCTCCGCGCCGGTCGGGGTTAAAGTACACGTGGCTGAAACTGATGCGCGGCGGAACGCGATACTCCTCCTGCCGCTCCTGGAAGAACGCTTGAAGCTCCTGGTCCGTCGGGTCCGCCAGAAGGGCGAGGTCCTGCGAAAGAAGCTCCATCTTCTGGACCATGCGACGGCGGACCACGACGTCGTTCTGGTCGAGCCCCACCGCCAGCGCCTCCCGGTACAGGACCTCCTCGCGCACGCGCGCTTGGACGAGGCCGCGCAACTCCTCTTCGGTGGGCGGGCGCTGCCACTGCCGCTGCCACGTTTCGGCCAGAAACTGGATCTGCGATTCCGTGATCTCGATGCGGCGGCTGGCATCGGGAGTGAAGACATCGCTCGCGACGGCGTAAACGAGGAACAGCACCGCGCCGAGCGCAACGAAATGGATTAGCGGTTCGCGCAGGAGCCTCATCTCACCCTTTCCTGCTCGAGTACATCGATTGACTGGATCTTCCATGTCCCGCCCACCGGCACGATCCCGATCCGGGCATCGTACCGGTTCTGCCGGAAGTGCCGGTGTCCGAAGTGAGTGACCATCCCGCCCACCGTCCATGTGGAGCGGACCGCGAAACCGGTGTCTCGGGATTCGATATCCCTAGCTTCCAGTACCTCGACGGCCTCAACCCGGGCCTGGGCACCACCGCGCTCCTCGATCTCGAGCGCCCGCCGCTGCTGCAAGTACACATCCGTCAGCGTCTCGCCGGTGACGCTCACCGCCAGCCGGTCGTAGATCGTCGCCTCTTCCCGGAACTCCAGTGCCCGGTAGATGTTGGGGAGCAAGCCCGCCAGGATTCGCCGCGCTTGCCTCTCCGACGGGGTCCGCCCGGCGGATCCGGGCAAGGCAACCGCGGTCTGCACGAGCGGCCCCACGACGAGGGCCAGTGCGAGGACGATACGCGCTGCGGCGAAGGAAGCCGCGCGGCTGCGGCCCCTCATGCCGACGAACATCAGGATGGCGGAAAGCAGCAACAGGGGTAGAGACAGCATGGGTATAGGCAATCTGAACGGCTCGACTGGGACGGCCTCGACTGTCGGGATCGGATCCTCGGCCAGGGCGTTCTCCCACGTCAGAGACGGTAGGTCGGCGGTCAGCGTGAGCGAAGCTACGACCTCGGGGTCGATCACGGTCGCCGGAATGCTCTGCATGGCGCCCGGAAACGTCTCCCAGCGCAACGAAACAGACTGAGGCATCCCCGTCGTCGGATACGCCACGACCACGCCGACTACCGACTCGATCACCGGTTCAGGCACCGGATTCGGGCGCGGCAAAGCCCCCGTGGGATCGACCGTCATGAAGTCTACGCGGCGAACCAGGGCCTCGGGACGCTCTCCGTCTACATGAACGGCGGTGCTCTCGAGTACCAGTCCTGCCAGCCGCTCGATAACCGCGGGCTGGTCCTCGATCTCGAGGGTCGACTCCACATCAAGACCCAGTGGCTCCGCCATACCGGCCAGACGCACCATGGCTTCATGGCGGACCTCGAACGGTTCCACGGAGAGGAAGCTCTGGATGGGAGCATTCGGAGCGGCTGGCGCGAGCCTTCGAGAGCCCGCAACGCCGGCGCTCGGGCTGGCGGCGGAACCGGCAGCTACTGGTACGGACGACGCGACCGCGGCCGCCTCGGGGACTCCGCCCCGAACCGACAGCGCCATGGCCAGCGCCAACCCGGCCGCGCCAGCACCGTAGGCAACCGCTTTCTGAAAGCGGGCCACCGCGGGACGCCCTGTCAGGAAAGTCCACAGCGCTGTGATCCCGATCGCGCCCACGAGGTGCGCGGCGTCCATCCCCAATATCGCGAACAGTTGTCCGAACAGACGGGCACCCTCGTCACCCAGGTCGCCGGCCAAAATGCCGGCCATGCCTAGCCCGTGCACCAGGCCAGCGGCGGCCGCCAGCGCAACCAGGCGGCGACGCTCGTCAGCCGGCTCCAGCGCCTGCCGGGCGAGCAGCGCGGCGCCGACCGCGAAGCCGATCTCAGCCGGCACCGCACCGATGCCTACGCCCAGGCCGGGCGCCAGCGCGCCCGCGATCTGCCCCAGCGTGAACGCCGACACGGCCCGAACCGGCGGCCGATAACCACCCAGTAGGCCGAGGACTAACAGAAACGCTATATGAATCCACGAGCCCAGCACGTGCTGGACGCCGGCAACCACGGCCCGCTGGGCCCCCAGCACGATGTCCGGCGCTGCCGTACCCTCCGGCAACCGCCAGAGCCCTTCGCCGGGCGTGAGCACGTGCGCGAACCGGTCGCCCGACAACAGATCCACCCGTACCACGGTGGTCAGGGCGAGATCGGGAAATGGGTAGGACATGCCGACTTCTTGGCCCGCCAGGGTCGTCTCGCAACGCCACTCGCGCGTGAACAGCCAGGCGCCCGGCTGGTCCGTGACTTCTCGCTCACCCACCGGGCTGCAGGTTTCCGGGAAGTCCGGCGTCGGGACGGCGCGGGGTGGCAAAGCCTTGGGAACCCGCCACTGAACGGAGTAGAGGCCGGGCTCGCGCTCCGTGATCTGCATGTGGGCAGGCGGACCCACGTCCGCCACGGCAAGAATCGGGATCAGCACCGCGAGTGCGATGCCGAGGCCGAGGAGACATCTCATCTCCTAAGCCTCGCCCGGCCGCTGCACGTGATGCAAAGAGGAGGCGGGCTTCCCCCGCCTCCTGGTTGCGATTGCTGCGAGCGACCAATGAAAGTGTTTAGGGCGTGTACCATATCGGAGATGTGTACGCCCGCTCCTGCGTGATCATCGGGACCTCGGAAGGCATCGTGATGCCATATCGATACGCCTCGTATGCCGTCCAGCGCGGCGTCGGGATCTCGAGCACGCGCGCGTAGTAGACAGCCGGCACCGACGGGTCGAAGTCCGGATCGGTCCACACGGTGAGCAATTCTGGCGCGCCGATCGTGTTGGTCCACGTGGCGTTGGCCACGTCCACCGTGTTGCCCACCGGCGGCAGCTTTCCGTCGGCGCCGATCGCGCGATCGCCGGACCACTCTACGTCGTAGATCTTCTCGTGCCGCTCGCCGTCGTCATCCACCCAGCCCTTGACGATCTGGATCCGGTCTAGATTGCCCGAGAGCGGGTCCTTGAGCGCCCCGACGAGGAACGTCGGCGCCTTGCCAGCCGGGGCCCGAACCAGGTCACCGCCCATCGGCACGCCCTTCATGTAGCCAACCGCGCCAGGCAGCCGGTTCATCGCGTCCGCTTCCGTGAACTCCCAGCCGCCGAAAAACCGCACCAGCATACGCGGGCCGGTCGTCGCATACGTCTCCCGACGCATCATCGCGTCGAACAGCGCCTCGCGCGTGTTCTCGGTCGCCCACACGGCGGCGTAACCCGAGCCGACCATCGACCAGCTCTCGTACGTCAGGTCGCCGACCTGGGCCATCGGGTGCTCGTAGCGATGGGGACTTGGCTCGGCGCCCGAGTGCTTGCCGAAGAAGTTCTCTTCCTCGGCGGTGGCGAGCCCGGTGTGCGAATCGGTGGAGCCGACCATGCCGAACTTGTACGGGTTCACGCCGAGCTGTCGCTCGAGCTGCAGTCCGATTTGCAGCCCCTGCCGGGCATACTCGTACTGTAGCATGTCGTTCTCTTTGAGCACGCTGAGGTCGAGGTTGCCCTGGTCCCAGCTCTCGTAGTCAGCGAACTCGTCGGTCGGCGACAGGAAGGGATGCGCCTCGCCGTCACCCTTGATCTGCGTGACCTCGTAGAGCGGCTCCCACTTGGCACGGGTCTCGGCGTAGGAACGGTCGAAGCGCCGGCCGGTGAAGCTGTCGCGCATCGGGAACATGATGCCGTTGCTCAGATTCCCGTTATGGGCCAGCGCCAGGATCTGGCCGCCCGTCTTGTCCTCGTACGTCTGCATCCAATTCCACAGGTCGCGCGGGTTGTCGCTGCCCGCCGGCCGCAGCGTCGTGTAGGGCTCCATGACGTCGGCCTTGTCGCCGCCGTCCCGGTACATCACCACACGATGCAGATTGTTGCCGCCGGTGTTGGACGTCCACTCGTAGCCGATGAAGGCGGTGAAGCGGCCGGGATCGTTGTACATCTCCGCCGCCTCGATCGCCGTCTCCCAGGCCGAGCGATAGGCCGTGCTACCGGGCAGCGAGGCCAACGCCTCGGGGAACGTGCCCTGCGAGAACGCCATGATGACCTCCACCGCGACCTGCACGGCCGTCTGACCGCCCTCCTGGATCATCCCGTACCATCGCTTGCCGGTCGAATCGGCGAGCATCCCAGGATCGCCGGCGAACAGCCGCGGGAAGAACCCCATGTTGTCCGAGTGGTCCGCGACCACCAGGAAGTCGAGCGGCCGCGAGAGCTTCACCTGCTGTCCGGTCGAGGAGGTGAGCTCCTCGCCGCGGGCGAAGCGGTAGGCGTCCTCGGGCATGAGCCGCGCGCCGAAGGCTCCGGCGTCCATCGACATGCCCGTATGCAGATGCGTGTCGCCCCAGTACACCTCGGTCGGGAAGTTGCGACCAGCATACGGCGAGTAGTGCTTCTGGGCCCGAAAGGCTCTCTCCAAGGTCTCGGGCGGAGGCACCGGGTCCTGGGCCGAAGCTGGCGCGGCTAGCACGAGCGTAACGACTGCGGCGACTAAAACTCCTAAGCTCCGTCTCATTGACTACTCTCCTCCGGTTAAAGCACCTGGGTGATCATCTGACCACCGGCTAATGATCTCGGGTTAAAGGCCACCGGCACCGGCTACCGGCTACCGGCTACCGACCTAGGGTGTGTACCAGATCGGCGATGTGTAGGCTCTCTCCTGCGTCCACATCGGGACCTCTTCTGACATCTCGATCCCATATCGCTTGGCGTCGTAGGCTGTCCAGCGCGGTGTCGGAATCTCGATCACACGCGCGTAGTAGACGGCGCGCAGGTTCGGATCGAAGTCCGGATCGGTCCAGACGGTGATCAGCTCCGGATCGCCGATCGTGTTGGTCCACGTGGCGTTAGCGACGTCGACCGTGTTGCCCACCGGCGGCAGTTTTCCGTCCGCTCCCGGCGTGCGGCCGTCCGACGCGGTTACGTCGTACACCTTCTCGTGACGCTCGCCCCGGGCGTCCACCCAGCCCTTAACGATCTGTATGCGGTCGAGGTTTCCCGAATACGGGTCCTTGAGCGCCCCGACCAGGAACGTCGGTGCCTGACCAGCGGGACCCGGCGGCAAGTCGGCGCCCATCGGCACGCCCTTTGTGTAGCCGATCGCGCCCGGAAGTCGGTTCATCCCATCCTCGGCCGTGAATTCCCAACCGCCGAAGAAGCGCACCATCATGCGGGAGCCGGTCGTCGCGTACACCTCGCGCCGCTTCATCGCATCCCATATCGCTTCCCGCGTGTTCTCCGTCGCCCAGACAGCGGCATAACCGGAGGACACCTGCTCCCAACCCATGATCGAAACCCCGCCGAAATCGAGTACCGGGTGTTCCCATCGCATAGCACCCGGCTCCGTGCCCGAGTGCTTGCCGAAGAAGTTCTCTTCCGCGGCC
>JBDHHL010000185.1:0-8098 GCA_039589375.1 Gemmatimonadota bacterium
AGTCCTACACCGGCGGTATCTACCTCTCCTCACCATCAGCGTCCCCGGCGCTGCTGGGCGTCGGCTACATCATCGGCCCGCGGCTGGCGGCGGTGGTGTTCGCCGGTGGTGTGCTCGGTTGGTGGTGTCTGGCGCCGGTGATGGCATTCGCCAATCGAGATCTTCTGGCGCTTGTGGAACAGCAGGGCTGGAGCGCCGTCTCGGTCAACGTGGTCTGGCAGACGATGGTGCGTCCGCTGGCGGTCGGGACTATGGTCGTGGGTGCCGTCTGGACGCTCTGGAGCATGCGCAAGAGCCTGCTAACGGGAATGGGGCGAGTCCTGGCGGACATGAAGCAGGTGAAGGCCGTCGAGACGCCGAATCGGCTCGAGCTGGACCTCCCTTACCGATACATCGTCTGGGGGATCATCGCCCTGATCTTCCCGATCTGGGGTCTCTACTACTACTTCAGCAATAGCTTCGGCGGCTCGTTGCTGGCCGCCATCGTGATGATAATAGCCGGCATCCTCTTCGCGGCCGTCGCCGGCTACTTGGTCGGTGTCATCGGCAGCAGCAACAACCCGATCAGCGGACTGACGCTGACCACCTTGATCCTCGCGGCGTTGCTCATGGTCGCCATCGGTCTAACGGGCGACCGCGGTGTCATGGCCGTGCTGGGCGTCGCCGCGGTGGTTTGCTGTGCCATGGGCATCGCCGGTGACATGATGCAGGACCTGAAGGTCGGTCACATCCTGGGCGGGACTCCCGCCTCGATGCAGAAAGGCGAGCTGATCGGAGTCATCTTCGCCGCACCGGCCCTGGCCGGAGCGCTGCTGCTGTTAGGCAAGGCTTACGGGTTCGCGGGCGCACCGGGCGCTGACCCCGCGACGGCGCTGCCGGCGCCACAGGCCGGACTGATGGCGCTGGTGAGTCAGGGGATCGTTGGCGGCGAGATGGTCTGGCCGCTCTTTCTGGCGGGGATGCTGTTCGGGGTCATGCTCATCCTGGTCAGGGCACCCTCTCCGATGCTGGTGGCCGTCGGTATGTACCTGCCAATCTATAGCACCTTCGCGATCTTCGTGGGCGGTGTCTTCAAGTGGGTTGTCGACGGCCTCATCGCCCGCAGGAAGTACTCGGATGCGGCGCTGGACCGAGCCAACAACACAGGTATCCTGGTGGCGTCCGGCTTCGTCGCCGGCGAGGCGCTGATGGGCGTGGCGATAGCGGGACTGATCGTAGCGTCACAACAGACCGGCTTCACACTTCCGACGCTCGTTAGCAACCCGATCTGGCAGGGTGTACTCGGCCTGCTGGTATTCCCATTGGTGCTGTGGTTCTTCTACCGATTCTCGAACGCCGAGGCGCGTTCGATCTAGAGCCGAGAAGCATGCGCGTTTCCACCTTAGGCAGGGTGCTCGGGGTCTTGATGGCGCTGGGCACCCTGTCGCTCGTTTCGGCCTGCAAGCAAGGCTCGGTCGCTGACCCGATCAGCCGCGAGGAGTACATCGACGTCTACGTGCAGATCCTGCAGGCGGCGGCTGAGGAGCCCGACTCGGTCGCTGCAACGGAGCGCGCGCGTGAGATCCTGGCGAGCCACGGCGTGAGCGAGGATGATCTGCTCACCTTCGCTCGCAACCATGCCGATGACGCGGAGTATCTGGTCGAGATATGGTCGGAGATCGAGAATAGACTGAGGAATCCGGAAGAACCCGACTCGACCGCGACGACCGAGCCGGAAGCCGACGAGCCCTATTCAGAAATCGAGGGCTGACGTCACAGCCCCGTCGGGTGGTCCAGGAACTCCCATTCACAACCGAACTTCTCGCTCACGTGACGCGCCAGCGCTTTCACGCCGAGCGTCTCCGTAGCGTAGTGGCCCGCGTAGAAGACGTTGACACCCCACTCCTGCGCGTCGAAGTAGCTGTGGTGAGGCCCCTCACCCGTGATGAATGTGTCGAGCCCTGCGTCTCTGGCCTCCGAGATGTAGCCGCTGCCCCCGCCCGTGATGATGCCGACGCGCTCCACACGCTCGGGGCCACCGGGAATCAGGAGCGGCTCGCTCCCGAGCAGATGGTTCAGCCTGCCAGCCACCTCGTCGCGCGAGATACCCAGCTCCCCCGACACACCAACGGCATGACCGTCGAAGAGCCCGAAGCGATCCAGGACAGCCAGTCCGATGCCGCGTCCCAATTCCACGTTGTTTCCGACTTCCGGGTGAGCGTCGAGCGGTATGTGCGCCGAGTAGACCGCAATATCACAGGACAGCAACTGCCTGACGCGTTTGTAGCTCCGGCCGGTCAGCGGCTTCAGGCCTACCCCCCAGAAGAGGCCGTGGTGTACGAGCAGCAGGTCGGCTTCTATCTCGGCGGCCGCATCGATCGTCGCCTGGCAGGCATCGGTGCAGGCCGCGATCCTGCGGACCGTTCCGCTGTTCTCGACCTGGAGCCCGTTCGCAGCACCGGGGTAGTCGGGGACGTTCGCTATGTCGAGGTACTCGTCCAGGTAAGCGACGAGCTCGTGCAAGTTGACGGCGGCCACGTTCACTCCCACTCGATGGTGGCCGGCGGCTTCGAGCTCACATCGTAGCAGACTCGATTGATGCCGACGACCTCGTTGATGATGCGGGTTGCGATCGACGCGAGCACCTCGTGGGGGAACTGGAACCAGTCCGCCGTCATGCCGTCGCGGCTGGTCACCGCCCGCAGGGCGACCACGTTCTCGTAGGTTCGGCCATCGCCCATCACGCCGACGGAATGCACCGGCAGCAGGACAGCGAATGCCTGCCAAATCTCGTCATAGAGACCGGCCGCGCGGATCTCCTCCAGGTAGATCGCGTCGGACTCGCGGAGGACGGCAAGCCGCTCGCGCGTCACATCGCCCAAGACGCGAACAGCCAGGCCCGGGCCCGGGAAGGGGTGCCGGCTCACCAGCTCCTCGGGCAGGCCCAGCTCCCGGCCCACCTGACGGACCTCGTCCTTGAAGAGCTCGCGCAGCGGTTCGATCAGCTCGAACGGCAGGTCGGGCCGCAGTCCGCCGACGTTGTGGTGTGTCTTGATCGTGTCGGACGGCCCCCGCACCGATAGCGACTCGATGACATCTGGGTAGAGCGTACCCTGGACCAGGAACTCGACGTCGTCACCGATCGACAGCGCTTCCTTCTCGAACACATCGATGAACGTGTGACCGATGATGCGCCGCTTCTCCTCCGGCTCCTCGACACCGGCCAGTCGGTCGAGAAACTGGTCCGCGGCGTCTACCAGCCGGAGATCGATTCCCAAGTGCTGGCGGAACGTGCGCGCGACCCAATCGCGCTCGCCTTTTCGCAAGAGACCTGTGTCGACGAAGATGCAGGTCAAGCGGTCGCCCACCGCCCGGTGCACGAGCGCGGTTGCCACCGACGAGTCGACCCCGCCCGAAAGCGCCGAGATGACACGGCCGTGGCCATTCACTCGCCGTTCGATCGCCTCCACCTGACTCTCGATGAACGACCCTGCCGTCCAACTGGGGTCGCACCCGCAAACGCGAAACAGGAAGTTGGATATGATCTCGCCGCCCCGCGCCGTATGTGCGACCTCCGGGTGGAACTGCACGCCGAAAATCGGCCGTCCGACCGCCCGAAATGCGGCCACGGCAACGGTCCCGGTGGCACCCAAGACCTCGAACCCGGGCGGCGGCGCCTCCACGCGATCGCCGTGGCTCATCCAGACCGTCGTTCGCTCCGAGCGGTCGAAGCCATCGAATAGGTCGTCAGGCTCTACGATTTCCAGCTCGGCGCGCCCGTATTCACGTTTGGCCGCGCTCTGCACGTTACCACCACTCAGTTGGGCGATGAGCTGCATCCCGTAGCAGATGCCCAGCACTGGGATGCCCAGGTCGAGGAGTTCGGCCTGCAGATGCGGAACGTCGGCGTCGTAAACGCTCGCCGGGCCACCCGAGAGCACGATCCCCCTCGGCGTCCACTCGCGGATCCAATCGAGCGTACACGTCGGCGGGTGGATCTCGCAGTACACGCGTTCCTCGCGGATCCTACGAGCGATCAGCTGGGTGTACTGAGACCCGTAATCGAGGATCAGAACGCGATTTCTAGGTTGGTCTTTTCCCGTCACGCCGCTCGCTAGTATGCTCTCGCCCAGACCACCTCGTATTGCGACTTGCCGCCACAGATGCAGTGGTCCGGCACTTGTTCGCTGCGGAAGTCGTCGTCGGGAATCGCGCGGATCGTTGCCTTGGTGTCGTCCTTGACCTGCTGCTCGCACTCTTCCGCGCCGCAGAAGCCCGTGTAGATGAATCCACCCGTCGTGTTGATGATCTTCTTGAATTCCTCGTAGTCGGAGACGTTACGGTACGATTTCTCTTCGCGCCGTTTGAGAGCTGCCTCCAAGAGATCGTTCTGCATCGAATCGAGGATCGCCGGCAAGCTGCCGAGTGCTTCTTCCTCTGCTATCGGAGTCTTGCGCGCGCCGGATTCCGACACGAAACGACGTACTACCATCACTTGCTTGTTGGCCACGTCCTTGGGGCCGATCTCGACCCGAATCGGCACACCTTTGCCTTCCCACTCGTAGTACTTGGCGCCCGGATTCAGCTTATCGCGGTCGTCCAGCTTGACCCGGGCTACCGGTGCCAACCGTTGCCTTAGGCGCTCAGACGCCTCGAGCACCTGAGCCTTTTGCTCGTCCGACTTCCAGATCGGTACGATCACGATCTGGATGGGGGCCATTCTCGGAGGCAACACGAGCCCGACGTCGTCGCTATGCGACATCACCAGACCGCCGACAAGACGAGTGGACACGCCCCACGACGTGCCCCAGATGTACTCATGCTCTCCCTCCTCGGTCTGATACTTCACGTCGAACGCCCGGGCGAAGTTCTGCCCGAGGTTATGTGTCGTCCCGGCTTGCAGCGCCCAGTTGTCCTGCATCATCGCCTCGCACGCGTACGTGCGGACGGCGCCGGCGAACTTGTCCCACTCCACCTTCACCCCGGTCACCGGCGGCATCGCCATCCAGTCTTCCATGAACTTCCGGTAGATGGCTAGAATCAGCAGCGCCTCCTCCTCGGCCTCTTCCGCAGTCGCGTGCGCCGTATGACCTTCCTGCCAGAGGAACTCGAGCGTGCGCAGAAACGGTCGCGTCCGCATCTCCCAGCGGACCACGTTCGCCCACTGGTTGATCAACATCGGCAGGTCGCGATAGCTCTGGATCCAGTTGGCCATGATCGGCCAGATGATCGCCTCGGAGGTCGGCCGCACCACTAGCGGTTCCTCGAGCTCCTTTCCTCCGCCGTGCGTCACAATAGCCGTCTCCGGAGCGAACCCCTCGACGTGCTCGGCTTCCTTCTTGAGATAGCTTTCGGGGATGAAGAGCGGGAAGTACGCGTTTTGGTGTCCCGTCTCCTTGAACATCCCGTCGAGGGCAGACTGCATGAGTTCCCATATCGCGTAGCCGTGCGGCCGAATCACCATACACCCACGCACCGGGGAATACCCTGCGAGTTCGCCTCGCTGGACGATACCGTTGTACCAGGCGGAGAAGTCCTCGCTCCGCGGAGTCAGCGCTTTTTCTTCGGCCATCGACGATCCTCTAGGTCTCCGATTTCTCCAACTGCTTCGTGTCTTCGGGCCGCGCCAGCTCCTTCGGCTGCGCAGCCTGTTCCTCCGCCCGCTCCTGCTCGCTTCGAGCGAGCAGCCAAAGGCCCAACGGCAACAGCGCGACCGTGCTCGCCCATCCCAGAACGCGAGCCTTCGGGCCGAGCGCCCGACGCAGCAATACGCTCGCTCCAACGATCACGGCGCTGCTCGCCGCTGCGCCAACGCTGAGCGGGGCAAGCCGCTTCCATACGGACGAGACACTCCGCTCCAGCGGTCCTTGGGCGGCCGGCGCCGGTTTCTCACTCACAAGCGAATCACTCCTCTTCGACCGTGGGCTCGCTATACCAGCCAGGATCGACGGAATATATGTATGAGCGGTGGAGCCGCTCCCTGGTGCGCGTTCTGCCCTGGTCCCAACCTTCGGGCGGGACCCACTCGCCCCACACGACGGGTACCAGCCTTCCGCTCGAGCGGTCGGTGGGAAGGAACACGTACAGTATAGCCCGCGCCGCGACGAGCGAAGTGTCTGACCGGCTGAGCGAGTCGAGCGCGAGCCGCATGGTCTTACTCAAGGCAGCCAGCCTAGCGCGCTCGAGCACCATCATCCTGTAGATAACCTTCTTTGGCACCTCGCTATCGGTATCGGTCTGGAACAGCTGATACCGAGCGGGCGTAACGGTATCCACGTAGACCGCGCCCGTCTCACGCTCGTTCTCCGGCGCCGCCGCGGTGTTACTCTCCTGGCTGGCCGACGCACTCGTCGTTCGCTCGCCCGTCTCGCTGCCGACACAGGCCATAACGGCTGCCAACGTTACCGCTAGGAAGAAGGCCTGCCAGGCGCAGTAGTCTACCATTCCTCTCATCCGTCTACTAACCATCTCCCTTCTTTTCCAGAATCTTCTGCGCAAGTCCATCAAGAGCGACAGTCAGCTCTGAACCCGACGCCATCTCCTTCAGGCGCGCTCGCCGGGCCCCGATTTCGTCCGGACCCAGGATCACCGCCCACCGCGCACCGAGTTGATCGGCGCTCTTGAGCTGGTTGCCGAGTCGTCGCTCACGGAACTCGTACACCGTCGACAGGCCGGCCGACCTGAGGGCCTGAGCAGTACGCAGCGCCTCGCGCCTGCCCTCGGCGCCCAGCCAAGCGACGAAACAGTCTATCCTCGCCGACGGCTGCGGCAACAACTCATGGTCCTGCAGAAGCTCGGTGAGAACGACGTCCCCCATCCCGAAACCGAGGGCCGGCATCTCGACGCCCGTGATGAGCCCAAGAAGGTCATCGTAGCGACCGCCCCCGCAAATGGCACGCAATTCGCGACGGGCGTCCCAGAGCTCGAACACGATGCCGGTGTAATATGCGAGCCCGCGCACGACAGAGAGGTCGATATCGACGTAGTCGGCAACGCCCAGCCCATCCAGATGTTCGAGGTACGCTGAGAGCCGCGCTATGCTGTCCGAAACGCTCGCGATGTTTCCGAACTCGGCGTTCAGCCCGTCGATGCCACGGAGCTGCGTGACATCGAATATGGCGCCGATCGCCTCTGTTCCCAGACCGACTTCCTCCAAGCGAGCTTCCAAGCGTTCCCGAGGTTCGCGGTCTAGCTTGTCCACCACCTGATACACCGCCTCGAGCTCGGCCTCCTTCACTCCGATGTGCCGGAAGATCGCCCCCAGCACACTGCGGTCCGACACCCGCGCTCGCACCTGGCTCGCGTTCAGGCCGGCCGTGCGCATGATGTCGATCCCAGCGGCCAGAAGCTCAGCATCGGCGAGAACGTCCGACTCGCCCAGGATGTCCAGATTCAGCTGGAAGTGCTCGCGCGTGCGGCCCCGCTGCTTGCGCTCGTAGCGGAATAGCTGCGGTGCCGAGAACCAGCGGACCGGTTTCTTGAGCGCTCGCGCCCGGGCCCCTACCATGCGAGCGAGTGTGGGCGTCATCTCCGGGCGCAGCGCAACACGGCGTCCGCCCTTGTCCTCGAACTCGTACAGCTGCTGGACGATCTCCTCACCGGATTTCCTGGTGTAGATCTCCAGCGGCTCGAGCGGCGGGCCATCGTACTCCTCGAACCCGTACCGGCGCGCGACGTCGCGCCAAACGCCCATGACGTAGGCGCGCACCGCGAACTCGTCAGGGTAGAAGTCTCTAAAGCCCGGCAGTCCTTTTGTTTCCACCATACGAATCTATCCGACGCTGTTTTCACGCAGCAACCCGACGGGCACGTCGAGGTAGCGCATGGCATCTCCGACAGTATGATTCGAGCCCGTCACCACGATCGTCTGCCCCACATCCATCGCCGTTTCGAGTGCCGCCGAGAAGTCTTCGATCACCTCCACGGAGTAGCTCGAGATCGTCGCCGCCACCTCCGCCGCGTTCCAGCGACGGTCCTGCGGCGAACTGGGCGCGATGGTGAACACCGAAGCGTCTGCAAGCGCCAATAGCGGGGGCAACATCTCGGGCCACGGCTTGTCGCCCATGATCGCCACCACAAGCGCGAGCGGCTCCGCGAGGCCAAGGCTGGTCAGCCCTTG
>JBDHHL010000186.1:0-8086 GCA_039589375.1 Gemmatimonadota bacterium
ATGGCCACGTTGGCGCCCACGGCCACGGTGACCGTGAGGATCAGAAGGGCTGAGAAGCCGGGATGGCGGAGAATCTGCCGGACGGCGAAGCGTAGATCGTGCAGGACTCTGTCGAACATGGCGGAGCCTTCCGGTGACCAGCTGAAGTGCGTACTGCTTTTCAGGTTGGATACCTGAAAGTCCGGGCGGGTTGGCAGGTTCTCTTACCGGAAAGGCAAGGCCGATGGCCGATTGATCTGCAATATTGTACCTTGCCGCCTCAGACCGCGCTTGGCTGGACAACTACCACGGAGTCGATGAGATTCGTCCGAATCACGAAATCAGACGCGATGACGAGACGAGGAGCATTGGTATGAGAAAGACCAGAATACTCGCCCTGTTGACGCTACTCTTGCTACCATCCACGGCGCTGGCGCAAGACCGTCAACCCAACATCGTGCTCGTCTTCATGGACAATTTCGGTTGGGGCGAATTGGGCGTCTACGGCGGCGGCATATTGCGCGGGGCGCCGACGCCACGCATCGACCGTCTGGCCGACGAAGGGATGCGGCTGCTCAATTTCAACGTCGAGGCGCAGTGCACGCCGAGCCGGGCCGCCATCCTGACCGGGCGCTACGCCATTCGCACCGGAAACGCCACTATTCCGATCGAGACACCGGTCTACGGGCTGACGCAGTGGGAGTACACGATGGCCGAGATGCTTTCGGATGTAGGATACACGACCGGCATGTTCGGCAAATGGCATCTGGGTCACACCGAGGGCCGCTTCCCCACCGATCAGGGGTTCGACGAGTGGTACGGCATTCCCAACTCGTCGGACGAGAGCGCCTGGCCGGACGACACCCGCTTTCGGCCTGAATCCCATCCTTTCGCCAGGGCCGAGCACGTCATGGAGGGTCGGAAAGGGGAAGAGCCCCGGGAGATCAAGATCTACGATACGGAAGCGCGCATCCTCATCGACGGCGAACTAACCGACCGTTCGATCGCCTTCATGCAACGTCAGGTCGAGGCCGATAACCCGTTCTTCCTTTTCATTCCGTACACGCAGACGCACATGCCGGTCTACCCCAGCCCCGAGTTCAAGGGCGCGACCGGGAACGGCGACTTCGCGGACGTGCTCGCGCAGACCGACGCGTACGTTGGCCGACTTCTCGATGCCGTGGAGCGGCTCGGCATCCGGGACAACACGATCTTCATCTTCACGTCCGACAACGGTCCCGACCCCACGGTGCCGCATCAGAGTTTCGCCGGGCCCTGGAGCGGTAGCTACTTCACCGGCCGCGAGGGTTCACTGCGAGTCCCGTTCATCATGCGCTGGCCCGGCCACGTGCCGGAAGGAGCCGTGAGCAACGAGATCGTTCACGAGATGGATCTGTTTCCGACGATTGCCCGCATCACCGACGGCAGGGTGCCGGACGATCGAATCATCGATGGTGTTGACCAGCTCGACTTCTTTGCGGGTCGCCAGGAGCTCTCCAACCGCGAGCACGTAATCGTCTACGTCGGCAGCGAGCTCTACGGCATCAAGTGGCGCAACTACAAGATGATGAGCAAGGAAATCGACAAGGCGTTCGCCGACCCGACGCGTGAGTACGGCGTGCCGCTGATCTATGACCTGCACACCGATCCCAGAGAGGAGACGCCGCTCCACTCGCAGTGGTACTACAGTGGTTGGATCCGCTGGCCCGCGGGTGAACTCTTGGTGCGCCACATCGCGTCGTTCCAGCGGGAACCGGCCATCAGGCCGGGGACACCTGATCCGTATGTGCCCGGCGGGCGTTGAGGAGTCGGGCGACGCGGACAAGCCAGAGCAGCTAACTTCTGAGGGATCCGTCGAATCGGACCTCTTCGCCCGCTCGCATTTCCACCGTCCGGCTCGCATCGCCATAGACGAGGCGGTGAGTACCTGCCACGGTGGCCCGGAGCGTCACCGAGCGAAGGGTCCCGGTCTGCCACTCCAGATCGACCTCGACTCCGCCCCTCGCGCGCAGGCCCCGCACGCTGCCACTCTGCCACGCGGCGGGTAGCGCGGGCAACAGCCGGATCGCGCCGGCGTGAGATTGGATGAGCATCTCCGCTACACCCGCCGTCCCGCCGAAGTTGCCATCGATCTGGAAGGGTGGATGGGCGTCCATCAGGTTCGGGTAGGTGCCGCCCCCTTGGTCGTATCTAAGGTCTTCCACGGGGTGGACGTAGGTGAGCAGCTCGCGGTACAGCTTGTACGCCCGGTCGCCGTCCCGTAGACGCGCCCACAGGTTGATGCGCCACGCCTTCGACCAGCCCGTGGATTCGTCCCCTTTGATCTCCAAGGCGGCCCTCGCCGCCTCGGCCAGCTGGGGTGTCTGGTCGGGATCGATGTGCGTTCCGGGATGAAGCCCGAAGAGGTGGGTCTGGTGGCGATGCAGTGGGTCGGCATCCTCCCAGTCGTGGGACCACTCCTGAAGACTACCGTCGCTTCCGATCTGGTAGGGGACCAGGCGCGCCCGGGCGCTTCGGACTTCGTCCCGAAGCTCCGCATCCCAGTCTAGGATCTCGCCGGCCTCGATGAGGTCGTCGAACAGCTCGCGGATCATCGCCATGTCGGCCGTTGTGGCGATAGTGGTCGCGCCGTCATAACCGTCCGGCGTTCGGTAGAGGTTCTCGGGCGAGGTCGAAGGCGCCGTGATCAGGTAGCCGCCCTCTCCCTCGATCAACCAGTCCAGCGCGAACTCGGCGGCGCCCACCATCAACGGGTATGCGTGAGATTCCAGGAATTCCCGATCCTGGGTGAAGGCGAAATGCTCCCACAAGTGGGTGGCGAGCCAAACGCCGGCCATGTTCCAGTTGGCCCAGACCGGATGGCCCTTACCGAAATCCCCCACCGGATTCGTCATCGCCCAGATATCGGTGTTGTGACTCACGCTCCAGCCCCGCGTGCCCCAGAACGTCTCGGCCGTGATGCGTCCGGTGACTGCGAGGTTCTCGATGAAGGTGAGGAGCGGCTCGTGCATCTCCGAAAGATTCGTCACCTCCGCCGGCCAGTAGTTCATCTCGACGTTGATGTTGGTCGTGTAGTTGCTGCTCCACGGCGGACGCATGTGGGGGTTCCAGATGCCTTGTAGGTTCGCCGGCACCCCCGGCGTGCGCGAGCTGGCGATCAGCAGGTAGCGGCCGAACTGGAAGTACAGGGCTTCAAGGTAGGGATCCGCAGCTCCAACGGTGTGGCGGCGTAAGCGCTCGTCGGTAGCCAGTCCCGGCGTGGGGTCGGGTCCCAGGTCGAGGGCTACTCGGTCGAAATACGCGCCGAAGTCTCGCGTGTGGCGCTCATGTAAGCTCTCGAAATCGTGCGTGGCAGCCTGTGCCAGCTGCTGTTGGGCGATGCGGATCTCGTCGAGGCCATCCAGGCCCGGCTCGCGGTCGAAGCCGTTGAAGCTCGTGGACACGGACACCAGGAGGGTGGCGTGGGACGCGTTCGCCAGGTTTAGGGTGCCCCCGCCTTCCGTCACGGCTCCGTCGGTGTCGACGATGCGGGCCAGGACCGCGAAGCGAGTACCTCGGCCCTCCTCGTAGACGATGGAGTTGGGGATGTCACCCCGGTAGTTGGGTTCGGCGTGGATCGGAGCCTCGCCAAGGGCCGAGAGTGTCCCGTCTACCGAGAGGACGCGGTAGCGGAGTAGGCTCTCGAAACGAACCGTGAAACCCAGCCGACCCGGTTCACTGGCAGTCATACGGATCGCCATGATCCGGTCGGGGTGCGACACGAATGCCTGCCGCTCGTAGCGAGCCTCGGCCATCCGGTAGTCGACCGTCGCCGTGGCACTTCCCAGGTCGAGGGTACGTACGTACTCGGTGGCCGCGCCCCCGTGGCTCATCTCCAGGAGCAGCGTGCCCAGCGGTGCATACGACTCGGAGAACTTTCCCTGCAGCCGACGGACCAGCCGGTCCGCGCTGCGCCAATCGCCGGCGGCCAGGGCCTTACGCACTTCCGGAAGGTGTTCGTAGGCCCGCGGATTCATCCGGGCGTCGACGGGCCCCCCGGCCCACAGCGTCGCGTCGTTCAGGTAGATGCGCTCCGATGCCACGCCACCGAACAGCGAAGCGCCCACTCGGCCGTTGCCCAACAGCAGGGTTTCCTCGAAGTGCTCGGCAGGCCGCTCAAAGCGGAGCTCGTAGTGCGAGGCGGCGTCGGGCGCATCGCCGCTACATGAGAGCACCGTGGTTGTGATGACGGTCAGAGCAAGTGCCGAGGCGAGAAGCTGGGTGGGGAAGGAACGCCAAGGGTGGTTCGTCATCGCCTAACTCCATATTTCCGAATCTCGAGAGCCTACACGGGATGTTCTCGCGAAACCCGCACTTGAGCAACCCTGGGCGGTCCTAAGGTTGGTGACGTTGTTTTGACGCCAATCCTACGCATCTTACGTTCGTGCGATTCCATGGAGGATGTTGCGTGGCGCTGCCGGCCGGTGTCCAGTGAAACAAGCAAGAGAAGTCCCTATTCATGAAGTGGTCAGATAGGTGGATGACTCGCAGAGACCTGTCCGCCATTCTGGCTGCGGCGCAGTTGGGAATGGGTGCATGTTCCTCTCCCCCTCCTTTTCCGGATCTCTTCTTCGGAGCCGCCCCGGGCACCGTGCCGGTGAAGGTGGGTCCGGGGGTCGTTTCTCTCGAGGGTGTGACCGAGATGGGATGCACGTTCACCCCTGATGCATCCGAGTTCTGGTTCGTGCGGTCCGTCGTCGACGGCGATGAGCAGATGCCGGGGCTATTTGTGAGCCGGAAGGGGTCAGAGGGGTGGTCCGTTCCCGAGCCGGCACCCTTCGACGCCGAGGTGAGAGAGTTCGCGCCGCACATCACCCCCGACGGCGGCCGGTTCTTCTTCTATCGACAGAAGCCGTCCGATCCCGACTTTAGGGAGGGTACCTGGGTGGCGGAGCGGACTGGAGTGGGTTGGGGTGAGCCCCGCTTCTTCCACGAGGCCTACAACATCGTCCAGGATCTGGACGGTGTGCTCTACTTCAACACAGAGCATCGGGAGAGCTCGAGCCGCGACATAGCCACGATGCGCTTTCAGGAAGGCGCCTTCACCGAGGCTGAGGATTTGCCCGGTGAAGCCAACAGCGTGCATTTCGACGCCCACCCTGTCGTCGATCCCGACGGCAGCTTCATCCTCTTCGATTCCCTGCGTCCGGACTCAATGGGTGCGGCAGGGATTCATGTCAGCTTCCGCCGCTCTGACGGGACCTGGGGTCCCGCCCAGCATCTTGGTGAGGAGCTCAGCTTCGAGTGGGGTGGCAACATCCCGTGCCTGGCTCCCGGCGGCGACTACCTGCTCTTCCACGCCGATGGCGATCTCTGGTGGGTGAGCGCCGAGGTGATCGACCGGTGGAGGCCGTCCGGCGTTGGTCGGTAATGTACCCTGCAGCCAGGTGAGACCTGGTCAGTTCGCGCGAGACGACACCGGTCCTGCCGGGCACGCCGGATCCGTATGTGCAAGGTGGGAGCTGAGGGCTCAGACATCGCGCACAACCCAGAGTAGCTACCGCCTGAGGGCTCCGTCGAGTCGGACCTCCTCGCCCGCTCGCATTTCCAGCGCGTCGAGACGCTCGAGGAGCCTACCATAGGCGGTCGCCTCGGCGTACCTTAGGCCTCAAGAAATGTCTATGAACGAGATACCCGAGGCCCTCAGCGCGGCGCTTCCCACGAGATACAAGCTCGACCGTATCATAGGGCGCGGCGGTATGGCGACGGTGTACCTGGCCGACGACGTACGCCACGACCGGCCGGTAGCGGTGAAGGTATTGCACCCGGAGCTCACCGCGTCGATCGCCGGCGGCCGGTTCCTCAACGAAATCGGGTTGTCCGCCCAGCTCACCCACCCGAACGTGCTCATGCTCATCGACTCGGGCGACGCTGATGGCTTTCTCTACTACGTGATGCCGTACGTGGACGACTCGCTTCGGGCGCTGTTGGAACGGAAGGGCAGCCTCGCCCCGAGACAAGCACTGGAGCTGACCTTCGAGGTGGCGGACGCGCTGAGCTACTCTCACCGGCGCGGGATCGTGCATCGGGACATCAAGCCGGAGAACATTCTGCTGTCGGAAGGGCATGCGGTGGTGGCCGATTTCGGTGTCGCCAAGGCGATTTCCACGGCCGGCGGGGACCGGATCACGCGGACCGGGTACCCCGTGGGGACGCTCGGTTACATGAGCCCGGAGCAGGCGGCGGGACGTTCGGACCTGAACGAGCGGACCGACATCTATAGCCTGGCATGCGTCGTGTTCGAGATGATGATCGGCGAACCGCCGGGCATGTGGGTCACGGAGGAGGCAGGCCGGCTGGGGCGCTTCATAGACGCTCCGCCCAAACAGCGTCTGAAGCTTGACGGCCTGCCCGGCTCGCTGGAGAGCACGCTGGTGCGGGCCATGCGTCTGCGGCCCGACGAGCGCTACGTGACCGCGGGCGAGTTCGCCGAAGCGCTTGAAGCGTCGTTCAGCGCTCCGAAAGTCTACGACGAGCAGGAGGCTCAACGCATAGTGCAGCGAGCCGCCGACCTGGAGGCGAAGCAGAGCCGGCACCAGGATGCCGCGCTCTCGCTGGGCGGGATCGAGCAGATGGCTGCGGAGATCGGGATCGCGCCGGAGCTTGTGCGGGAGGCCGCTCGCCCGGACATCGTCGCCGCGCCGCCCCCCGCGGCGCCGTTCCCTGCCGATCCGCAGGGTGGCATCGAGAAGGGCGGCTTCTTTGGCTACACCGGCAGGGTGGAACTGGAGCGCGCGATCGAAGTGGAGGTGTCCGGCGGTACCTACGGGATCCTGTTGGAGGAGATCCGTGACGAGGTCAGTCAGCCCGGGCAGATCAACGAGACGCTGAGCCAATTTCTTTCGTGGGAATCCAGGAGAGGGTTCCTCAAGAAGACGCCTCAGATCAAGGTCCACGTCAGTCCGCGACATGGGAAGACTCGCATCAAGATCACGAAGTTCCCCAGCACCGACGGCACTGTCCTGACCACGGCCGCGATCGTTGGTGGTGGCATCTTAGGCATGGGCATGCTGGGTGCGGGCATCGACGGCAATGCCGCAGGTGCCGGGCTCCTGTTCGGCATCGGGACGGTGGGTGCGGCCTACGGCATTACCCGCGCATGGTTCCGTGCCCGGATACGCCGAAAATCCAGGGCTTTGACCCGGCTTCTCGATCGCCTCTCCGGTCTCGTGCGCGACTACGATGCACCGGCTTTGCCCGGTCGCCCCCAGTCGCGCACCGACGAAGAAGGCGACATCCGCTAAACCCGGCGGTTAGTCGATTGATCCTCGATGACTTGTCTGAGGTCTCCGTCAAAGTCCGAACCATCCTGCTGGCGCTCGTAGTTGCGATCGCAGCAATCGATTGCACTCACCAGAACAGGTACGAGGGTCCGCCGGCTGATCTCGTCGTCAAGAACGCCAAGATCCTGACGATCGACAAAGAACAGCCTCGTGCACAGGCGCTGGCTATGCGGGGAGAATTCATCATCGGTGTCGGCTCCAACCAATATATCGATCAGTTTGTAGAGGAGGGAGAGACACAGGTCATAGATGCAAGAGAAAGGCTGATGGTACCGGGGTTCAACGATGCCCACAATCATTTCGGACCCGTCGATATCGATTATATCGACCTGCGCTATATCGCCGATCCCGGCATCATTACCGAACGGGTTCGCGAAAAGATCTCACGCGCCCGATCGGGCGAACTCATAAGAGGCGGCCGCTGGGATCACGAGCTCTTTCCTGACGCCAATTGGCCAACCAAGGAGTTGCTGGATCCGGTCTCGCCCGACAATCCGGTCGTCCTGTCCCGGGTCGATGGACACTCGGTGCTGGTGAACAGCTACGTGATACGAAGGTCCGGCATCGATCGTAACACCATACCTCCACCCGGTGGAGAAATCGTACGCGACCCGCAAACCGGCGAACCGACCGGGATTTTCAAAGAAGCCGCCACCCGGTTGCTCGACACTCGCGGAGCAGAGATCCAAAGAACAGCCGAGGAAGAAGAAGCGAGACGCTTGGACTCGTGGCGTCGCGCTTTCGAGATGGCGGCTCGGCTGGGAGTTACAAGCCTTCAGGTACTT
>JBDHHL010000187.1:0-8460 GCA_039589375.1 Gemmatimonadota bacterium
GCCCCCGCCGAGCGTAGAGGCGAGACGACGCAGATCCGGGCCGTGGAGCGCGACGGAGACCGGGTGATCATGAGTGGCATCGAAGCCGGGCGCGGCTGGAGCATGAGCATGTCCAAGATCGACGGCAGCGCTACAATCACTGTCAACTTCGGTGATGCAGCCATGATCGTATTCGGCCAGTGCATCCGCGAAGATCAAGTGTCTCCATAGTCCCCGATCAGAGCGTATCTCCGCCGCACGAGCCCGGCTGCCCTAGGCGGCCGGGCTCGTGTCCTTCTATCGCGACGCCTAGTGCCCGGCCACAGTGGTTATGAGGCGCTGTTGGGGTCGGCCGGTGGATCCTCGCAGCGGACATTTGGAGCGCTCCAGCCGCACCACGGCCGCGGCCCGTCGCAGCGCGACATGAAGCGAGAGGGTCCAGCGGCCGGCCCCTCCCATACGTCATCACCACTGTGGCTGACCGCTAGGTGCTCGGCGTATCGAGCTCCACCCGGTGAATCTCCAGCTCCGAATGCCCTCTGAACATCTCCCTCGGCGGCACACGCCTGTGCGCTTCCTTGAACGCATCGCTCTCGGTCCAAGCGCGGAAGTGCTCCTCGCTTTCCCAAAACGTCAGCACCATGTTACGAATGAATCCGGGCTGATCATCGACCAGACCGCGTCGGGCGCGGAACCGCTCGATGAAGGCATCTTCGTGGCCCGCGGCAACGGGAACACGGTTTTGTACTACGATCATATCGACACTCCGATTATCACGTTCTTCCGTGGGCTCCCGGGCCCCAGCCCAGGGCGAGGCAGGCTCGCAAGATAGGCTCCGACGTCAAGGCTTGGGAGGCCTCGAGTTTGCCGGCCTTCTCCGCTGGCGATACTATTCTGCCGGCCCAAAACCTAAGACGTGAGATCAGATGTGTGGGCAGGCGAACAACCGCCGCCGACCGCATGTTACCTGACTACCGCTGACACGACCCCGAATGGGTGATCTAGAGACCAAGAGCTCCTCGAGACTACTGGATCGGATCTGGCGCTCGGTCATCCGCGGGCCGCTATATCCGCGGGACGACCGCGACCGGAAGTGGATCGTCGTCAACAACCTGCTCCTCCACTTCCGGCCGATCCGACTTCCGGAGCGGTCGGTGCGCTACACCCACACGTTTGGGCTGGGCGGAATGTCGCTCGTGCTGTTCCTGCTGCTCGCCGCGACCGGCATCCTGCTGATGTTCGTCTACGAGCCATCGCCCGGACTCGCCTACGACTCCATCGTCTCTTTACAGACTGACGTCTTCTTCGGGAAGCTGGTCCGCAATATCCATCACTGGAGCGCCAACTTCCTCATCGCCATCGTCATCCTCCATCTGCTGCGGGTGTACCTGACCGGCGCCTACTACGCGCCGCGCCAATTCAATTGGGTCCTGGGCCTGGCGCTGCTGCTCTGCGTCCTGCTCTCGAACTTCACGGGCTACCTGCTACCGTGGGACCAGCTCTCCTACTGGGCCACGACGATCGTGACAGGAATGATCGCTTATGTTCCCCTGCTCGGCAGATGGCTGCAGGGAGTGATTCGCGGTGGGTCCGAGATCGGCTCGGCGACGCTGATAAACTTCTACGCGTTTCACACGACCGTCCTCCCCGTCCTTATCATCCTGTTGATGGCGTGGCACTTCTGGCGCGTGCGGAAAGCTCGCGGGGTAGTGATCCCACGCGGGCCTGAAGAGGAGGTCGAGGAGAAGCCCGAGTACGTGCTGACGCTTCCGCACCTGCTCCTGCGCGAGTTCTCTACCGCACTGGTGCTGGTAGCAGTCATCATGGTCTTCTCCGTCTTGGTCAACGCCCCGCTCGGAGACGCGGCCAACCCCGGGATGAGCCCCAACCCGGTAAAAGCCCCGTGGTATTTTGTCGGGATCCAAGAACTGCTGCTCCACTTTCACCCGTTGTTCGCGGTCCTGGTCATCCCATTGCTGGCTGCCGCAGGGTTGTTGCTCATTCCGTACCTGAAGTACGAGCGAGACACATCCGGCATACTGATGATGTCACACAGGGGACGGCGGCTGAGTCTGATCGCCGCGACCGTCGCCCTCGCCTTGACGCCGCTGTGGATCGTGGCCGACGAACTTTGGATCGACTTCGGCGGCTGGTTACCGGGCCTGCCACCGTTGGTGGCCAACGGGTTGCTTCCGGTGGCCATCTTGCTGGCGGCCCTGGCCGGCTTCTACCGTTTGCTGAAGAAGCGATTCGACGCATCCAACAACGAGGCGATCCAGGCTTCGTTCATCTTGCTCACAGTGGCCTTCGCTGTCCTGACGATCACCGGGGTCTGGTTCCGGGGTCCCGGGATGGCGCTAGTTTGGCCCTGGAACCTGTAGGGCAACAGTGGCCTGGAACGCAGCGCATACGACGAACCGATCGGGCTTGGCTGATGGCTCGTAAGAAGAAGAGAACACATAGAGAAGAGACAAACCGGCAGGAGCCGACCGAGGAGCCTGTCAGCTCGCGTCGCAGCTTCCTTTGGAAACTGTGGCTGGCAGTCGGCGGCGTCGCGCTGCTCGAGTACGTGTGGCTTTCCGCCGATTTTCTGCGGCCACGCAAGTCAAGAGCCGGTGATGAGGCAGGGGACATAGTCGTCGCGGGACCCCTCGAGCGGTTCGACCCGAACTCGGTGACCGCGTTTCCGCAGGGCAAGTTCTACCTCGCGCGCCTGGGAGATGGCGGCTTGCTGGCAATCTCGCGCGAATGTACACACCTCGGCTGCACCGTGCCCTGGAACTCCGAGGAGGGGCGATTCGTTTGCCCATGCCACTCCTCCGAGTACGACATCACCGGGGACGTACTGAGTCCGCCCGCACCTCGAGCCCTGGATCTGTTCGCCGTCAGGATCGAGAACGGGATCGTGAAGGTGGATACGAGGGCGCGGCTGCGGCGGAGATCGTTCGACGCCGCTCAGGTAGCGCGATCCTGAGTCAGACGAGGCTCCAACATCGGCGACCGAAACGGGCGGTAGTCGACGAGATGAGACGAGGCAAATTCTGGCCACGATGAACGGCGACTCACTCCACAGATGGAAGCTAGCGGGGCTGATCGCTTCCGTGGTGATCGTGCTGTCCGTACCGGTGTACGCGATGAAGGAGAGCCGCTCTCGCGCCAGCCGGGGACCGGCCACGCCGCCGAGGGCGACCTTCGTAGGCCGGGAGAGTTGCATCGAGTGTCACGAAGAAGCCTACCAGTCCTGGCTCGGCTCGGACCACGACAACGCGATGGCCGTGGCGACCGACAGCACCGTGCTGGGCGACTTTGACGACGCTGTTTTCGAGTACGGTGACGTCACGGCGCGGTTCTATAGACGCGACGGCAAGTTCTTCGTCAACACGCAGGGGCCCGACGGCGTACCGACCGAATTCGAGATCGCCTACACGTTCGGCATCGAGCCGCTACAGCAGTACTTGATTCCCTTCCCTGGCGGCCGTCTCCAGTCTCTGACAATCGCCTGGGACACGGAACGCAAAGAGTGGTTCTTCCTCTACCCGGGTCAGGACATACCGCCGGACGATTGGCTGCACTGGACGCGCGGCGCGCAGAACTGGAACGGCATGTGTGCCGAATGCCACTCCACCAACCTGATCAAGGGCTACGAGTTCGCCACGAGGACGTTCACGACCACGTGGTCGGAGATCGACGTCAGCTGCGAGGCGTGCCACGGACCCGGTTCGAGTCACGTCGAGTGGGCGGACATCCCACCGATGGCACGCCCGGAGGTGCAGAACTACGACCTGCTGATCCGAACCAGCGACATCGACTCGCGCCAGCTGGTCGAGCTGTGCGCTCCCTGTCACTCGCGGCGCAGCGAGCTGGGCGACTATGACCACACGCGTGCGGACTTACTCGACAACATCCGGCCAGCGGTGCTCGAGGAGGAGCTCTACTTCGCCGACGGTCAGATCCTCGAGGAGGTCTACGTCTACGGCTCCTTCGTGCAGAGCAAGATGTTCAGAATGGACGTGCGCTGCAGCGATTGCCACGACTCGCACAGCCTGAAGCTGCACAAGGAGGATAACGAGCTCTGCACGCAGTGCCACCAGGCCGAGGTGTACGACAGCTACGACCACCACTTCCACAAACGTGAGCACGAGGGCCAGCCCAGCGACGGCTACCTGTGCGTCAAGTGTCATATGCCCGAGCGCCCGTACATGGTCATCGACTGGCGCGCCGACCACAGCCTGCGAGTGCCGCGCCCCGATCTGACGCTCGAGATCGGAGTGCCCAACGCCTGCAGCCAGAGCGGCTGTCACGACGACGAAACGGACGCCTGGTCCGCACAGAAATACGGAGAGTGGTACGGCCGGGCCCGAAAACCGCACTACGGCACCATACTCGCCGCCGGCCGGGCTCGGGATCCCCAGGCGCACGAGCCGCTGGCCCGACTGGCGGGCGACGAGCTCTACCCGGCCATCGTCCGTGCCACGGCTCTGCTCCTGCTTGGCGGCTACCCGGGCGAGGAGAGC
Organism: Gemmatimonadota bacterium; assembly: GCA_039589375.1. Lineage (GTDB taxonomy): Bacteria > Gemmatimonadota > Gemmatimonadetes > Palauibacterales > KS3-K002 > JASFMO01. The sequence goes on from JBDHHL010000187.1 coordinate 4,494, forward strand.
ACGGCCGCTTTCAACAAGGCGCTCACGGACCCGGAGGCGCTGGTCCGCTACACCGCCGTCAGCAGCCTCAACACCTCCGACCCCGCGGAGTTGGTCGAACTCGCGTCGCCGCTCCTCTTCGACCCCGTCCGCGGCGTGCGCATGCTGGCTGCGTCTCGGCTGGCCGGCTTACCGGCCGCGCTGTTCAAGCCGTACCAACGTGAGGCGCTGGAAGAGGCCCTGGCGGAATACATCGAGGCGATGGAGTACTCGCTCGACTTCGCCTTCTCGGGACACAACCTGGGGAACCTGTACGCCCAGCTTGGGGACGCGGCGCGGGCGGAGGCGTACTACCGGTCTGCCATCGAGATCGACGATCTGTTCTACCCGGCCAAGGCAAACCTCGCGGTCCTTCTCAATTCACAGGGCAGAAATGACGAGGCGGAGCGGTTGCTGCGGCAGGTCGTAGAAGAGTATCCCGAGCAATACGACGCAGCGTACTCGTTGGGCCTGCTAATGGCCGAGATGAACCGGTACGAGGACGCGGTGGAGTACCTGAGGCTTGCTGGAGAAGGGATGTCCGATAGGCCGCGGATATTCTACAATTTGGGGCTCGCCCTACAGTACGTTGGACGGAACGCGGAGGCCGAGGCCGCCCTGCGACGCACCGTACAGTTGGAGCCCGACAACCTCGACTACCTGTACGCGCTGGCCGACCACTACGTGAAGCGCGAGCAGTTCCGCAGGGCGCTCGAGATCGCCGAGCAGATGATCGCCGGTCATCCCGACGAACGAATCGGCCACGACGTCAAGGCCTTCGTAGAACGAGCGCTCCGCTCACCAGATCAGGACTGACGCCGTAGCTATGGTTTGAGCGTTAAGCAATTCGTTCCAGCAGCGCGGATTCTACCTTACAGCAGCTGAGCTACTTCTCCGACGCCTTCAGCTGGGCGTGAAACTCCTGCACCTCTCTCAGCCGCTGCATATCCGATTCCATCCCCGCCAGTTGCTGCTCCAGCAAGTCGATACGCTGCTGCATCACGGCCACCTCCTTGCCGGCACCTTGAGCCTCCTTGATCTTCGCCATCGCCTCGGCGATTGGCTTCAGCGCGAATCGCAGCGTCAAACCCGCGACAGGAATGAGGATGATCATCGTGCCCATGAATACGCCGAGAAGGGCAGTCGGATCGATGGGCAATATCGGCACCTGCATGGAATACCTCCCGGCTCAACCGCCTCCGAGCAGCTCGTTGACCTTGGCCATGACCTCGAAGGCATCAGCAACGTAGAGCACGTCGGTTTTCCCCTGGGCCCAGCCGCACCCCGGGTCCAAGTTCACCGCGCGTCGCTCCTGGATGAATCGCCAGCCGACGACGTGCGGCTCCTCGCCGTGACAGCAAGTCGCTAACCCCTTCGGGTGTCGGGGGCTCGAGCCGGTCTGACCCACCTGATTCATGTGGCTCATGAACGAGAGCACCGCCTGACCCTCACCGGACTGATCCACCAGCGACTTCGAGCTCCCCAGCGAAGCATGAGCCTTTTCCAGGAATCCGAGGATCAGCGTCTCCGCCTCCGGAACGTGCGCTTGACCGTCCGCCTGCTTCTTCGTCCAGCCGGCTCCTGCGACGAAAAGTGTATCGGCATCCGGGCGAATGGTCTGGGCTTCCGCCGAGGCCGCCTCTTCGCCGACGACCTGAGTGCGCAGCGCGGGCAGGTCGACCGGGACGTCTTGTACCGAGGCCGAACCCGCCTCACCTTGCCAGGGCTCGAAGACTCCCGAGTCGATGAGGATGAACCAGGGCCGCTGCGTGCGCGTCAGCTTCGCCACCATCCGCTGCCGGTAGTACCAGCGCTCTATCGACGGCGCGCCGTTCTCGCCGCTCAAGGCGGTCACGTGCGTATCGACGCGACCATCGACCCGCTGCACGACGCCCGGAACGGCGCGCGAGAAACGCGACGTGGCCGGCACCAGCACCAGCGTCGCCTCGGACTGGCCAACGAGTGCCTCCGCCGCTGCCGCGTCGCTGGCGTAGCGGGAGGCGGCGAACCCGTCGCCGCTGACGCCCAGGAACTCTGCAGCGCCGCACCCGGAGACCGCATCGGCGGCTTGCTGAACCTCGCCACCGACGAAGCCGACCACGACCTCGGCTCCACCCAGGTCCTCAGCCAGCGCAGTGGCCCCGCTCAGAACCTCGAGCGCCGCTCTGGGCAGCGCGCCATCGCTTTCCGTATGTGTCAGGATCAGGATCTTTTCCATGCTCAGCTCCTCAGCCACTCGACGATCTCCCGGGCGATCTCGTCGACCGGCACGTCCTTCACTATGCGCGTGTCCCGCCGTTGCTGGGGCACCTCGACCTTCTCGTACGTGACGCCTTCGGCGCCCACGGCTGCCGCCTTCGCCTTCTGCAACGCCGGCATGATGGCGCGCATGTTCTGCATCCCGACCTGCGGATTATTGGGCGGCTCCGGAAGCTCGCCCGTGGACCAGGCGATGACGGCCGGCGCCCCCTCGCAGGTCGACGCCAGGTACCGGCCGCCCTCGATGCGCTCGAGGACTCGCAGCGAGCCGTCACCCTGGACCGTCAGCTTGTCCACCGCCAGGAACTGGTCCGTAATCCCCAGCCGCTCGCCCACCATCTGCATGGTGACGCCGGCATCGCGGGAGGCCGATGAACGGCCGCCGAACAGCAGCAGGCGATCTTTATCGAGCCCCTCAATACCCTCGATCGCCGTCGCCAGCGAAGCCGCCACTTCATAAGCATCGGTGAACCCACCGGCGGGGCCGTCGACGGCCACGAGCTCGAACGGCACTTTCTGGGCGATGTTCATCATCAACTGCTGCAACCGCGCCTTCGGGCCCAGGCTGACCAGCCAGACCTTGCTGCCCTCGTTGTTCTTGGCGAGATCAGCGGCCTCGTAGAGAGCGTGAGCGGCCCAGGGATCGAGGACCGATGGCAGCATCATCTCGTTCTTCAAGCTTGGCCCGCCTGGACCCTGCACCGGCTCGAGCGTCTGCAACGGATCCGGCACGAGGCTGCCGCATACGACTACATGAAAACCGTTCATCCTAAACCCCTTTTGAATATCGAATATCGAATATCGAACGCCGAATGTCGAAGTGACTGTTCGACGTCGAAGAAGTCGCCCCGCTATTCACTTCGCTATCGGATATTGGGTGTTCGGTGTTCGATATTCATCTTCAATCAGATCCCGAGCCCCAGGTCGATCTGGAAGGCGCGGTTCTTGATCGAGCCGCTGTCAGACTTCCAGATATCGGTGGTCCCCCACACGTATGCCAGGTCGAGGTTGAAGAGCAAGAGCGTGCCGCCGACGCCAATCTTCCACCCGAAATCGAACGACTCCGTATCATCGCACGAAAACGTGGCGCCGTTCAGCACCGCGTCGCCCGATGTCTTGCAGCTCAACTCGAAGGCGAGGTTCGCACCAGCGTAGCCGCGCAGCATAAGAATCTTGGCCCGAAGCATCAGCGGGACCTCGAGATAATCGAGCTTGACGTCGGTACCTCCGACTCCGAAGCCTTTCTGGCTGTAGTAGAGTCCGGTCATGAAGCCGACCAGCCCTCCCTTGCCCTCCGCCCATGATGCCGACCTGCCCACGCGCGGGGGCGGCCGTTACGATCGCCAGCACCGCGGCGACGAGGATGACCCGAGCCAGTTTCATGATAGTCCCCTGTATTGAAGTGATCCGCTTATTGCCACCCCTCGAATATCAAATATCGAACGCTGAACATCGAATGTCGAAATACTGATACAACACCTCGCTATTCGAAATTGGGTGTTCGATATTCGATATTCATATTCCGTATTCACAATCTAGTTTTCCGCCGAGTGCAGCCCCCCCGCACCCGCCCGAAACTCGAGCACGGTTCTCTCCGGGTCATCCGCTCGCGGCACCGTGCAGCTCCAGAAGCAGGCGCCGCAGTGGATGCACTTCTCGCGGTCGAAGAGGGGCACCCCGCTCTCTCCCG
>JBDHHL010000188.1:0-8039 GCA_039589375.1 Gemmatimonadota bacterium
GCATCAGGCAAGCAGCGGTCAGCAGGGTCCAACCCTGCTGGCCGACCAGCAGTGCCTGGAGATCGGCGAGACTGTCCAGTTCGATCATCCGGCTGGCCCCGGTATAAGCCATGATGATGGTCGGCACCACGATCTCGTTGGCGGGAATCGCGATGATATACGCGAGCAGAATCACGCCGTCGAGTCCGATCGCTTGCCCCAGCGGATCGAGGAACCCCGAGACCAAACCGGTCACCGATTGTCCACCTACAGATAGGTTGCTCAGCAGCCAGATGGCGCCGCCTGCCGGCGCAGCCATGAGCACCGCTCGCCAGAGCACGAAGAGCGTGCGGTCGATGATCGAGGTGTACAGGATCTGGCCGATGTTCGGCCGCCGGTAAGGTGGTAGCTCGAGCGTGAAGCTGCTCGCTTCGCCTTTGAGCACCGTGCGCGAGAGTGCCCAGGAGACGAGCAGGGTGAAGAGGACGCCGATGAGGACCACAGCCATTACCGACGTGGCCGCCACGATCGAGGCGAGACCCGCCGGGAACGCGGCGGCGACGAAGACGATGCTCAACATGATGAGCGTGGGAAAGCGGCCGTTGCAGGGCACGAAGTTGTTGGTGAGGACAGCGATCAGCCGCTCGCGCGGTGAATCGATGACGCGGCAGGCGATGATGCCGGCGGCGTTGCAGCCGAACCCCATGCTCATGGTCAGAGCCTGCTTGCCGTGAGCGCCCACCTTCTTGAACAGCCAGTCCATGTTGAAGGCGACCCGCGGCAGATAACCGAGGTTCTCCAGGATTGTGAAGAGCGGGAAGAAGATCGCCATGGGTGGCAGCATTACCGAGATCACCCAGGCGAGCCCGCGGTAGACGCCGTGCCACAGGAACCCGGTCAACCACCATGGCGCGCCGAAAGATTCAAAAAGTCCCGACGCGAAGTCCTCGAAGCGGAAGAACACGAAGGCGAGGCCTCGAGACGGATAGTTGGCTCCGACGATGGTGATCCAGAAGACCGCGGCGAGCCCGAAGAGCATGATCGGGAAGCCCCACATGCGCGAGGTGAGGATGGCATCGAGCTTGGTTTCCCAGGTTGGGCCGGCCGGTCCGGCGGTGCTGACCGATCGTGAGGCGATAATCCGGGCATCGTCGTAGATGTCGCTGACGATCTGGTCACGGAACGCGACGTCGAGGCCGCGGCGCAGACGCCCCGCGCTCTTGAGGATCCTTTCGGCGGCCGGTGCGGTCTGCGTCGTCACCTGACCCCCGGTTCAGAGTCGCCCAAGACCTCCGCGCGGAGGTCCGGCCTGGCGATAAACTCTCTGAGCTCGCCGCTCGTGATCGCTCGTTCCACGCGTCTGTCGCCTTCGAGAAGTCGCATTGCCAACCAGCGAGCGTTGGGCAGCCCGGGATAGGCGCTCTCGATGAGGGTGACGAGTTCATCGACGGAGCGCGCGGCGTCGCCAGTGGCGCCGATTCGGTGCGGCCTGGTCTCGGTCAAACCGCTGGCGACACGAGAGACCGCCCGCATGAGGTCGGCAATGCCCTCGCCTGTTCTGGCGACCGTAGGTACCACCGGCACGCCCAAGTCGTCCTCGAGAATCTTGTGGTCGATACTGATCCTCTTGCGGGTGGCCTCATCCATCAAGTTGAGGCAGACGACGGCGCGGTCGGTAATCTCGAGGATCTGGAGAACCAGATTGAGGTTTCGCTCCAGCACCGTCGCATCGACCACAATGACCGTGCAGTCGGGTCGGCCGAAGAGGATGAAGTCGCGGGCAACCTCCTCGTCCGTCGAGGCGCTCAGCAGCGAGTACGTGCCGGGTAGGTCCAGGAGCTTGAATCTGCGTCCCTCGAACTCAAAACCGCCCTCGGCGCGGGCGACGGTCTTACCCGGCCAGTTACCGACGTGTTGTCGAAGGCCTGTGAGGGTGTTGAACACCGTGCTCTTGCCGGTGTTGGGGTTGCCCGCGAGCGCGACCACGTAGTCCCAGTTCGCCGTGTCGATACCGAGTTGGCGAAGGCCTTCCTGGGAGGGGGCCGCCTGCTCGGCCATGGGCAGGCTGCGCTGGCGAATCGCGCGAGGCCTTTGCGTGGTCAACGCTGCTCCTCCGCTCCGGCTACCGCGGTTGGCTCGATCTCGATCTCATCGCCCTGCTCGGACCGAAGCGCAATCAATGCTCCGCGTATCACGTATGCGGTTGGCTCGCCCATCGGCCCGGGGTAGGCGCACTCGACGACCGTACCCGGCGTTAAGCCGAGATCCAGGAGCCGTCGGCGGTTGAATCCCTCGCAACGAAGTGCGAGCACGCGCCCGGCCTCCCCTGGCTGCAGCGATGACAGTTTGACCGGCGGCCTTATCGGGTGGGGCAGAGGTGCGACCGAGACGTTGGCAGCCACTGCCGGCGTCAACGAGTACTCGTCCGCGCCGTCCCAGACCACCAAGCTTTGTCTGCTAACGCTTCGTACCTCGATCTCCATGCCTGGTGCCAGGCCGGCGGCGACGATCTGAGCCAGGGCCTCGGGCGGCTCGTCCTCCAGGTGGATGATCCTGGCCGGCTGGCCCAGCGGCCAGTCGGTCAGCGCCGTTGTCTCGATCTCCTGTAGCGCACCCGTGCTGGTTGGGATCGGGTCACCGTGAGGATCCTGCTGCGGATAGCCGAGCTGTGCCTCTAGCTCGTCTATCTCCTCGACCGTCAACGAGTGCTCACGGCGGTCGGCCGTGGCGTGGATCGCCTCGAGGGGCATGCGCAATTCGTCGACCAGGTAACGCTCGAGGAGACGGTGCGCGCGAATGACCCGCAACGCTGCCTTCCTGCCGGACGCCGTAAGGCGTAGGCCCTGGCCCGTCGACTGGACCAGCTCATTCTCCTCAATAGTGGAAATGAGGTTCAGCGCCTCTTTGACGCTCACCTCTAACTTGCCTGCCAGCGATTCGGCCGTGGCGAGCGTCCCGCGGAGCTCGCGAGCGTGGACGTGCTTGAGCGCATCCTCGACGAGAATACGGCTTCTCAGCCGCCGCGCCTGGCGCAAACGGGCAAAGAACCCGCCTCGAGGCCAGGCGACAGCAATGGCGAGCGCCACGAGGGCGATAACGGCAAGGGGCAGGGTGATTGTCACAATTTAGACTAACCTAATCGATGTTTTAGGCGACACTAATGATTAGCGGCCGCTTCTCCGCCTGTCAAGCACTCACCCGCCGTTGCAGAAGCGGATCGCTGCGTCGGCGACGACGGTCGCGCACCTCACGACGGAGCCCAGGTCGACCCACTCGACGGCTCCGTGGGCGCCCTCACCGCCAGGACCGTAGAGAAGGGCCGGGATGCCGCCGGCGTCGAACACGGCAGCGTCGGTCCAGTAGCCGACGCCTGCTTCAACGGGTCTTCGTCCGGTCACGGTCGCGGCCGCCTCGCGGACGGCACGGGCGATGGCGGCATCCGGTGCGCAGACCAGAGGGCTTCGATGAAAGAAGCAGTCGATGAATGCCTCTTCCCCAGCGTCGCGAACCACATGCTTCAATTCGCGCCCGACGGCATCCACGGTCTCGCCCGGCAGGGTGCGGCGCTCGACCTGAAGGCGGCACTCGGGCGCGTAGGTGCTGAGGCCCGCGCCGCCCTCTACGGTGGCACAGTGAAGCGATGCGGGACCCAAGTCCGGGTAGGCACGCTTTCGCAGCTCCTGGCGATCGAAGTTCTCTAGGGCTGTGATGATTCGACCCATCTTGCCAATTGCGCTGACGCCGAGATCCCAGCGACTGCCGTGCGCGGCCTTGCCCTGCGTGGTCAGCCTGCTCCAGACGAAGCCCTTGTGGGTGAGAATCAGGCGCTCTTCCGTGGGCTCAGTGACGATGCAGGCATCGGCAGGGTGGCGGGGGACGAAGTCGTCGGCGCCGATGCTCGAGTGCTCTTCGTCGACCACGAGGGCGAGCAGGACCTTGCCGCGGAGTTCGGCATCGCGAAGCGCGGCGGCGGCTGCCATGACTGCGGCGACTCCCCCCTTCATGTCGTAGCTACCGCGGCCGTAGACTCGCCCTCCCTCCAGGCTTGGCTCGAACGGCGGGATGTCCATGCCGGTGGTGCTGACGGTGTCGATATGTGCGCAGAGAACGAGTGTGGGGCCTTCGCCGCGACCGACTTGAGCCACGGCGTTGGGACGCCCGGGAGCCACCTCCTCGAGCCAGGCATCGACTCCTCGCTCGGCCAGCCACTCTCGCGCTAAAGCGGCGAGTGCCGCTTCTCCCTCCGATTCTTCTGGTGCCAGGGTCGGATTGACGGACGGGATCCGAATCAGTTCTTGTAGTAGTTGAAGAACAGAGCGTTCTGACAGGAATTCGTCTCGCATGGCAGTGCGTTCCGGGTCGGCGTGCCGGAGCGATGATGCTGGCGGCACGGCGGTGTGGATTGACGGCGTGGGCGAATGGCGAGACAATAGCGGTTGCAGAGATAGAGAGGAAGATGGGGATGGGTATGAAGATTGGAATGAGGATGAAGATGAAGACGAAGATGAAGACGGCGATGGCGATGGGGATGGCGATTGGCTTTCTCGGTTGCCGGGGAGATGCTGATAGAGCCGGGATAGTTCGCGATACGATTGGTGGCGTCCCATCGGTCATGAGTCCGGCGCGGGGCCTGCTTGGTGACACTGTGCCGTGGAAACTGACGCAGTTCTTGCTCGTAGCCGGCGACCAACTCTACGAGCGAAAAGCGGCGGTTTTCGCGATGGACGTCGGCATCCTGCCGAACGGGAATATCGTCGTTCTCGATACGGGCAACCGTCGCGTCCTGCGGTTTCGATCCGACGGCGCGTACATCGGGTCTTTCGGTAGCCCGGGTGAGGGGCCGGGACAGTTCGTGACGCCGCTGTTTCTCGAGGTTGCGGGAGACCGCATCTATGTGCTGGACTCTGGGCTGGATAGAGTCACGGCTTTCGATACGGCCGGGATCTTTCTCTTGCGGTTCGAGGTGGATCTGGCCGGGCTGGCGGGAACGATGCCGCTGTTCATCGCCGGGGGGCCCGATGAGATCTACCTGGCGGCGGAGCCCGTTCCGTTCCTGGAGGAGGCACGCGACACCGGTGAGGCGGTCATCTACCGCGTGAACGGGTCAGGCGCCATAGCGGACACGCTGGCCCTGTTTCTCCCGTCAAACTGGGTTCGCGTCGAGGTGGAGGAGGGGCGGGTGACGTTCGCGAAACCGCGTCTCGCAGCGGCGCCCCGGCTCAGTGCCACGCCGGGTGCGGTAGCTCTCGCCACCGGGGCTCGTTACATGATCGAGATTCGAAGGCCGGACGGGTCGCTGGTGCGGCGGGTAGCGCGCCAGTACGAGAACGTGGTGGTCACGCCCGAAATCCGCGACAGCGTTCTTGCCGAGCTAGAGCAGTTGCCCAACGCGCTGCCGCGCGAGGCGCTGGAGCGGGTGCCGTTCGCTCCTGTGGTACCGGCGGTTGAGAACCTCGTCATGGATTATCTGGGTCGCCTTTGGGTGGACGTATACGCGGACGTAGCGACGCGCTGGGACATCTTCGACGCCGAGGGGCAATTTCTCGGCCCGCTCTATTTGCCGCAGCCGCTAGAACTGGAGGACGTGGGAAGCGACCAGGTCTGCGGTACGATCCAGGACCTCTCGGGGCAGTCGGCCGTGGTCTGCTACCACATCGAGACCGAGGGGTAGACCTGGCCGGCCCTTCCCGTCGAGCTTCGAGCGCACGCGGCCAGGTAGATCGCCCGCTGCTAGCTCGACCCACGGGTTCCAATAAAGCGAGCCGAAGATGTTGAGGGCTTCCTCCTCGCCGCCGTTATTGAGCGCTACCGGCGCTAGCGCCGACGAATTCCAACCCCGCAGGTGCGCGACCGGTCTAACCTGAGCGACAGCCGTTACTCCGATCCCTGGCGGAGATTCTGACATGTCGTTCTGCAACCGGATCGCGCACCCGGCGGCCTCGGCCGTCTTCGCGCTTCCCCTTCTGCTGAGCTGCGGGGTTTCCCCCGATGGTGGCGGCAATGATAGCGCCCAGTCGCTCACCGTGAGCCCGGAGAACACGCACCGCTCGCTCGAGCAACTCGACTTTCGTGCCGTCGCGCTCGCCTGGGTCGATGACACCACGGTCGCCGTGATCGATCGCGACGACCAGCATGTCGTCCTGCTGGGGCTGCCGGGCGGTTCCCGGCGTCGCGGCGGCGGCCGCGGCGGCGGACCGGGCGAACTGGAGGGCGCCTTCATGTTGCTCGGCGATCGCCGAGGCGAGGTACTGGTGGGCGACATGAAGTCGAGGCGCGTCAGCCACTTCGACTCAGGACTCACGTTCGTGCGGTCGGCTCGAACGCCGGGGATGTTGATGCAGCTGCTTTCCTGGGACCGAGACCGGGTGACTGCGCTTTGGATGGAGTTCGTCATGACGGATGACGGAAAGATGAGCCCCGAGCCGACCGTCGGTGAGATCGATCTGTCCAGCGGCGATGCGCGTGAGTTCTATTCGCTGTTCGATCCAAGAGCCGGTCTGAACCGCCCGGAAACCGACAATCCGTTCGCGCCGCCGTTCGTCTCGGCCGTCGAGACGGAATCGCGAACCGTGCTGGCCGGTCAGTCCTTGGAGTACCGGATCGTCGCCCTCGACAGTACAGGCGCGTTGCGTACGAGCTTCGGACGCCCGGAGCTGGAGCCTGATTACTTGACGAGGGAAGAGAAGACGGAAGAACATGCTCGCCGCGCGAACGCGTCCGCCCGGAGAGGGCCGCCGCCACAGGAAATGACGCGCGCGCTGGACGACGCTGTCGATGAACCGCAGCCGCACTTTGGACCTAACGCCTTCGTGCTCGATTCAGCCGGTCGGCTCTGGGTGGTCACGAACCGACAGCACGAAGGGGCTACGGAAGTAGATGTCTTCGACCTGGATGGGGCCTTCCTGGATACGCTGACTTTTCGGGACGCGGTGACGGCGCTGGCTTTCAGCGGATCGCGGATCGCGGTACTGGTCACGCGGACCGCGCCCGAGATCGAAGGCGTGCAGGGCATCGATCTGTATCGGCTTCGAGAATAGGAGTTTAACCTACCTCGTCGTAACGGAAGCAGTCGACGACGTGGTCGTTTACCATCCCTACCGCCTGCATGAAGGCGTAGCAGATGGTGGGGCCGACGAACTTGAAGCCGCGCTTAAGCAGGTCCTTGCTCATCGCTTTGGACTGTGGAGTCTGTGCTGGTAACTCCTTCAACGAGCGCCAGGCGTTCTTGATCGGCGCGCTGCCCACGAACTGCCAGATGTAGACGTCGAAGCTGCCGAACTCGTCCCGCACTTCGAGGAACGACTTCGCGTTCTGAATGGCGGCGGCGACCTTCGCTTTGTTACGAACGATGCCGGGATCGGCGAGGAGCTTGTTCACCTTGCGCTGGCCGTAGCGCGAGATGACGTCCGCGTCGAAGTCGTCGAAGGCGGCACGGTAGCTCTCGCGCTTCTTGAGGATCGTCTCCCAGCTGAGGCCCGCCTGGGCGCCCTCGAGGATCAGGAACTCGAACAGCGTCCTGTCGTCGTGTACGGGCATGCCCCACTCCTGGTCGTGGTAAACGATAGAAAGCTCGGTGGTTGCCCATTCGCAGCGCTTCATGCGGTTCGCTCCGTTCGTGGCGCAATGTAGCTCCCGGCCAGAATCCTTAGTCGCGACGCCCGCTTTCAGCAAGCGGGTGAACGCTTGTATGCGTGTCGCGCATCCGGTTCCGCGGCCTTCGACCCCCGCCTTCCTGGCCCGCGGCTGCTTGCCCTTCCGGTGCGCTCAGGGCATGACCTGAGGCCGGGTGCGCATTACATTGGAGCCTTCGTTGCAAGAACTCGGTAGGTCCCGGGTGAGGAGGGGCCCGCATGGGGCTGTTTGACGGCAAGAAAGCTCTGATCTTCGGCGTTGCCAACGACCGGTCGATCGCCTGGGGTATCGCCCAAGCGCTCCACCGCGAGGGGTGCGAGTTGGGGTTCAGCTACGGGGCGCCGCCGCTGGAGAAGCGGGTGCGACCGCTGGCCGAGAGCGTCGGCGCATCGCTGATCGAGGAATGCAACGTCGCGGATGACACGGCC
>JBDHHL010000189.1:0-8033 GCA_039589375.1 Gemmatimonadota bacterium
TGAGCAAGCCCCATCGATACATTGATGACATGACTGCCACCGGCCTAATGACCGCCGAGGAGCTGCTGCGCGAACAACCGCCGCAAAAGCGCACGGAACTCGTTGCTGGCCGAATGATCGTGCGGGAGCCGGCGGGCCATCGGCACGGCCGCATCGCGGCAAATCTCGGCTACCTCGTCCAGCTGCACGTCGGAGCCAACGATCTAGGCGTCGTTTACGCCGCCGAGACCGGGTTCGTCCTTGCCCGAAACCCGGACACGGTGCGAGCGCCGGACGTGGCCTTCGTTTGCCGCTCACGCCTCCCAGAACCCGAGCCGACCGGCTACGCGGAACTCGCCCCGGACCTCGTCGTCGAGGTGCTGTCTCCGGACGACCGACCGGGAGAGGTGCTGGCCAAGATCGGCGATTGGCTGAATGCGGGCGTTCGCCTGGTGTGGGTCGTCGATCCGGGCCGGCGCAAGGTTCGTGCATATCGGCAGGACGGCGCTGAATCGCTGCTCAGCGAAGAAGATTCCATCGAAGGTGAGGATGTGTTGCCGGGTTTCTCGTGCCCGGTGAGGTCGGTCTTCTAGCTCCAGCAGCTGAAGGGCGCCGAATCCGAGCTACAGAACGGACCGAGCAGCCTCGCGCGTCCGCTCGAGCGCCTCCAGACCTTTCTTCTGGTCCAGCGCGGACTCCGCCCAGTCCAAACCCTCGCGCAGCGTATCGACCATGCCGGCGACGTAGAAGCCCGCCGCCGCGTTCAAAGCAACAGCCGCCCGCGCCGCCGGTGGTCCCTTCCCCGCTAGCACCCGCTCGATCAGGCGCGCGTTGTCTTTCGGCTCGGCGCCCGCGAGCTCGGCGGGATCCATGGAGTTCCAGCCCAGCTCGGCCGCCGGGTCGAACACGAACTGCTCGAGCGCGCCGTTCTCGACCCGCACGCAGTGGGTCGGGCCCAGCGGCGACAGCTCGTCCATCCCCGGCTCGCCGTGGACGACGAGGGCGCGGATGTGACCAAGCTGCGACAACGCGCCCGCCACCAGGGGCAACAGCGTCGGATCGGGTACCCCGACGACCTGGCGCCGCGCGCCGGCCGGGTTCGTGAGCGGGCCCAGGATGTTCATGATCGTGCGACCGCCCAACTCTTTTCGCACGGGTGCGACGTGCTTCATGGCCGGGTGCAGACAGGGAGCGAAGAGGAAACTGAGCCCGACCTTCTCGAAGACCGCCTCCACCTGCCGGGGGGTCTCCGTGATTGCCACTCCCAGGGCCTCGAGCACGTCGGCGCTGCCACAACGAGAGCTGAACGAGCGGTTCCCGTGCTTCGCGACCAGCACACCACCGCCCGCCAGCACGAACGCCGCCGCCGTCGAGATGTTGAACGTGGTCAGCGACCCGCCGCCCGTGCCGCAAGTGTCCACGACGGCGTCAGGGTGAGGCACCTTGACCGGGATCATCGCCTTCCGCAGCGCGCGCACTCCACCGGCCACCTCGTTCGGCGTCTCGCCCTTATCGCGAAGGCCGAGCAGCAGCTCCCGGATCTGCTCGTGCGAGGCGCCGCCGTCCATCACGACCGTGAAGGCGGCCTCGGTCTGCGCGGCCGTCAGGTCCTGACGCTCCGCCAGTCGGCGAATCGCTTCTGCGAGATGATCGGAGTTGCTTGACACCCTGACGGCGCCTCCTAGTTTCCCGCCCGTGGCTCCTCAAGAGCACCCAGAAGGCTACTGGCGAGTGAAGCTCGTCTTGCACTACGAAGGCCGGAATTTCTACGGATGGCAGTCCCAGATCAACCGGCGCACCGTGCAGGGTGAGCTTTCGGCTTTGTTGGCCCGGATTTGCGGCGATGCCTCGCGCAAGCTGACCGCCGCCGGCCGCACCGACCGCGGCGTCCACGCGACCGGCCAAGTAGCCTCCGTGCTGATCCCCGACCGTTTTCAGCCGGAAGAGCTTCAGCGTGCCCTCAACGCGCTCGCCCCCCCGGACCTCTGGGTCGAGTCGGCGGAACGTGTGGACGCGGACTTCCACCCTCGCTACGACGCGGTATCACGCACCTATTTGTACAAGGTCGGTGTGACCCCGGAATCGCGTTCTCCGTTCCACGCCCCGCTGTGCTGGCCGTTGGGCCGCGCCCTGGACCGGAAACGGATGGCGGAGGCTGCGAGTCAGATAGTAGGGGAACACGACTTCGCCGCCTTCGCCAAGTCGGGTCAGCCACAGCGCGGCGTGCGCTGCCACGTGCTCGCGGCCAGCTGGGAGTACTCAACAACGGAGGACGGAATTCTCGTGTTCGAGATCACGGCCGATCGCTACCTGCACCACATGGTCCGCTATCTGGTGGGAACGATGGCGGAGATCGGACGGTGCCTCAGGCCGGTGGACGACATCGCCCGTTTGCTGAGGAACGAGGCGGGCCTGAGAACCGCGCCACCGGCGCCCGCAGAGGGTTTGTTTTTGACGCACGTCGATTATAGTTGAGGGGTCACAGACATAGAACGACGAGCGGGAGGCGAAGAGGAGAGCGCATGAAGATTTTCATCGACACCGCCGACCTGGCAGAGATCCGCCGTGCCGCCGCTGCCGGCCTGATCGACGGAATCACCACCAACCCGTCGCTGATGGCCAAGGTGGTGGGCGATGCCAACATCGCGGACTACATGAAGGAAGTGGCCGAGGCGGTAGATGGGCCGGTGAGCCTCGAAGTACTGGCGTTGGACGCCGACGGCATGTTCGCCCAAGGGGAAGACCTTGCCAAGATAGCCGACAACGTCGTGATCAAGGTCCCGCTTACCGAGGAAGGGCTGGTCGCCTGCAAGCGGCTGCGCGCCGCGGGCATCGGCGTGAACGTTACGCTCTGCTTCTCTCCCTCGCAGGCGCTGCTGGCCGCCAAGGCGGGCGCCACATTCATCTCGCCGTTCGTGGGCCGGTTGGACGACATCTCGCACCAGGGCATGGAACTGATCGCGCAGATCCGAGAGATCTACGACAACTACGGCTATGACACCGAGATCCTCGTGGCGTCCATCCGCCACCCCCTCCACTTCGTCGAGGCGGCGATGCTGGGCGCGGACGTCGCTACCGTACCGCCTGCGGTGCTCTGGAAGCTGCTCGAGCACCCGTTGACGGACCGCGGGATCGAAGCCTTCCTGAAAGATGCCGAGAAGGCGAACATCGAGATCCCCAGCCTGGAGGAGGCCAAAGCATAGCCAGACGGGACAGGAGGCGTCGGATGCGCAAGGCATTCATCGCCGGCTGGGTGGCTGGTTTCGGAGCTGCAATCTTCGCGCTCGCCCTACTGATCTTCGGGCCGCCGGGCTTCTTGAACGGCGCCGACGAGCCCGACCGCGTCAGCACGGCGGGCGAACCCGGTGCCGGACGCGAAGCGGAGGCGACCGGCGTCATCCCGGTCTCCCAGACAGCGGCGGAGCGCTTCGACCAACGCGACATCTCGCGCTTGTCCCCGGCGCGGCAGACGCCGGTCGTGGCAGCGGCGCACCGCGTGGTGCCTTCCGTCGTCAGCGTGAACGTGATCCGGCGGGAGCGGGTGCGGCGCTCGATCTGGGACTTCGTCCCCTACGGCTACGAGCGCGAGGTGGCCGGGCTCGGTTCTGGCTTCGCCATGGCGCCGGGCGGCTACGTCCTAACCAACGCTCACGTGGTAGCGGGCGCCATCGAGATCGTCGTCTCGACCGCCGACGGCGGCGACTACCCGGCGCGGCTGATCGGCAGCGACGAGATCTCCGACCTGGCCCTGCTCAAGATCGATTCCGACATACCGGTGCCGGTGTTTGGCGACTCCGATGACCTCGTCATCGGAGAACCGGCCATCGCCATCGGCAACCCGTTCGGCTATTTGCTCTCCAACGCCGAGCCCACCGTTACCGCCGGTGTGATTTCCGGAACCGGACGGCACATCCTGCCAACGGCCTTCGCGACGGGAGACCAGGAAGACCAAACGATCTACGCCGACATGATCCAGACTGACGCCTCGATCAATCCTGGCAATTCCGGCGGTCCGTTGGTCAACGCCGATGGCCGGGTAATCGGCGTCAATTCGGCGATCTTCTCGCGAACTGGAGGATCGGAAGGGCTGGGCTTCGCCATCCCGATCAACCGCGCGCTCCGCCTCGCGGACCAGCTGCGCGGCTACGGTGAGGTGAAGCGGGCATGGGTCGGCCTCGATGTGGGGCCCGCAGAGAGCGACCGTGCCGGCCGGCGCCGCGGTGCCACGATCGCACGCGTCGCGCCGGATTCGCCGGCCGAGCAGGCTAACCTCAGGGTAGGCATGGACGTCGTCGCGATTCGCGGCCGGCCTGTGAAGTCGCCTCTCGATTGGGAGGCAGAGCTGCTGGTGGTGTCGCCAGGGCAGACCGTCGATGTCACTGTCCGGGACGACGCGGGTCGGGAGAGGGACATCACGCTGGCGGTGGAGGAGCTTCCATCCGTGCGGGCCGCCCGGATCGAGGTGCTGGAAGGGCTGGAGCTGGCCACGCTGACGCCGGCGATCCGGGCCGAACGGTCGCTCGCCAGCCGGGCGGGAGCGTTCATCGTCGGCGTGTCGGACTACGTCACCAGCGTCACCGGCTTTCGCGAAGGCGACCTGATCGTCCAGATCAACCGCGTCCGAGTCGAAACCGCGGACGACGTCGCGGAGATGCTGGACTACCTCGCTGGTCGGGGCGGCATTCTCGTCTTTTATGAGAGGGAAGGTCGGCTCTGGAGGTCGTCCTTCCGAATCTCGCAGGAGGACTAGGCGGGTGACGGGCGACCACTACCAGAACCCACTCATCACGCGCTACGCCTCGCCGGAGATGGCGGCGATTTTCGGGCCCCTGCACAGGGCGCGGATCTGGCGCGAGTTGTGGATCGCGCTGGCCGAGGCCGAGCGCGAATTGGGACTCGACGTCAGCTCGGACGCTATCACTGCGATGCGCGCGCACGTCGACGAGATCGACCTGGCCCGTATCGCAGAGATCGAGGCGGAAGTGCGCCACGAGGTCATGGCCCACATCCACCAGTTCGGCGAGGTCGCTCCGGCGGCGAAGGGCGTGATCCACCTTGGCGCGACCTCTGCGTTCGTGATGGACAACGCCGACCTGGTTCAGCATAAGGAGGCGCTAGTCCTGATTCGCCGCCGCCTGCTGAACGTGATCGCGGCGCTCAAGGAACAGGCTATTAGGCACCGCGATCTGCCAACGATCGGCTATACGCACTTGCAGCCGGCGCAGCCGACGACGCTGGGCAAGCGCATCACGCTTTGGATCCAAGACCTGCTGCTGGATCTCGAGAAATTGGAGTTCGAGATCGCGCGTCTGCGGTTCCGGGGCGCCCGCGGAGCCACCGGCACCGAGGCGTCCTTCAACATCCTGTTCGACGGTGACGGCGAGAAGATCCAGCGGTTGAGCCGGATGATCGCGGACAAGATGGGTTTCGCGGATGTCTACGGCGTCAGCGCGCAGACGTATTCGCGTAAGGTCGACGCTTCCCTACTCGGTGCCCTGTCCGAGATAGCCCAGTCGCTGTCGAAGTTCGCCAACGACATTCGGCTACTTCAAAACTTTGGCGAGCTGCAGGAGCCGTTCGGTGCAGCGCAGGTGGGTTCCAGCGCCATGCCGCACAAACGGAACCCGATGCGGTGCGAGCGGATCAACGCGTTGGCGCGCCACGTCATGGTCGTGGCGCAGGATCCGGTGATCACCGCGGCGACGCAATGGCTGGAGCGCACGCTGGACGACTCGGCCAACAAGCGCATCGCGGTGCCGGAAGCCTATCTCGCAACGGACGCCATCCTGCTCATCGCCCACAACGTCGCGGCCGGCCTGGTGGTCTTCCCCGAGATCGCTGCACGGCGGTTGAACGAGCAGATGCCGTACCTGGCCGCCGAGCCGCTGATGATCTACGCGGCCAAACGCGGGGGCGACCGCCAGACGTTGCACGAGCGGATCCGCCTTCACGCCGTCGCCGCGGCCGAGCGGGTGCACCGTGGTGAATCGAACGACATGATCGACCGCCTGGCCGGCGACGCCGAGATCGGCGTCGAGCGCGCCGAACTGGAGCGGATACTGGCTCCGCGCGCGATGGTCGGGCGAGCACCCGAACAGGTGGACCGCTTCATCGCGGACTGGGTCGACCCGGTCCTGGACAGATACCAAGACGAACTCGACACGGCCAGTCCTACGCTCTCTGTATGACCGGGCCGACTTGGAAAGAAACGAAAGCCGACAACTACGACAAAGATGACGCAACCTCTCAGCAAGATCGGTCTGGATCTGCCGCTCTTTCGAGAAGGCAAGGTCCGCGAAGTCTACGAACTGGGTAGCGACCTGTTTCTGGTCGCCACCGACCGGCTCAGCGCCCACGACGTGGTGATGGACGAGCCGATCCCCTACAAGGGCCAGGTGCTGACCCAGCTGTCGCTCTGGTGGTTCGAGCGGACGGGCGACATCGTCGTGAACCACCTGATCTCGGCGGACTCCGATGAGATCATCAAACGGCACCCGCCACTGGCCGATAGCCGCGACCGTTGGGAAGGCCGCTCCATGCTCGTCCGCCGAACGAACCCCTTCCCCGTCGAGTGCGTGGTCCGCGGCTACATCACCGGATCCGCCTGGAAAGAGTATCGGGCGAGCGGGACTCTGGCGGGCGAGCCATTGCCGGACGGCCTGATCGAAGCTCAGCGGCTCGATCCGCCTATTTTCTCGCCGGCAACGAAGGCCACCGACGGACACGACGAGAACATCACGTTCGAGCAGGTCAGGGGGATCGTTGGCACCGCCGTCGCCAATACCTTGCGCGACCTCAGCTTGAAGCTCTACGAGCGCGCGAGAGAGATCGCCCTGGAGGGCGGCGTCATCCTCGCCGACACCAAGTTCGAGTTCGGCGTCGGCCGGGACGGCGAGATACTCCTGATCGACGAAGTGCTGACTCCCGACTCGTCTCGTTTCTGGCTGACGGAGCTGTACGAGCCCGGTCAGAGCCAGGAGTCGTACGACAAGCAGCCGGTGCGCGACTACCTGGACGTGCTGGTGGGGAGAGGCGAGTGGATCAAGCAGCCACCGCCCCCGACGCTGCCGGACGAAGTCGTGGACAGCACGTCCAAGCGTTATCTCAGGGCGTACGAATTGGTCACCGGCAAGCCGCTAAAGCGGACGGATTAGGGACACCGATATGCGAGTGCCGCTTGCCCGGGAGGGCTTTCCGTTCATAGTCAGTACGGCCCTGCCGGCGATCGTGCTTTGGCAGGCCGTCGTCGAGTGGGGCGGACCTGTACTCTGGGTGTTGGCTACGACCATTAGTGTTCTCGCCATCGGGGTGATCATGTTCTTCCGCGACCCCGAGCGACGCGGCCCGAAAGGCGGAGACCTGGTCGTGGCTCCCGCCGACGGGAAGGTGATCGACATCGCCGTCTCTGACGAAGCATCGTACCTGAACGGCGAGGCGCTGAAGATATCGATCTTCCTGTCTCTGTTCGACGTGCACGTGAACCGGTATCCGGTATCCGGCGGCGTAGAGCACCGCTCCTTCAACCCCGGCCGCTTCGAGCCGGCCTGGCGCGATTCGGCCAGCCGCTCCAACGAGCACGCATCCACCGGGATCGATACCCAGGGTCGGCCCATCCTGGTGAACCAGATCGCAGGCTTGGCCGCCAAGCGCATCGTCACCTATGCCGAGGTCGGCGACCAGGTCGAGCAGGGCGACCGTATGGGCCTGATCCGCTTCGGCTCGCGCGTAGACGTGTACATGCCGAGGGATGCGTGTCCAAGCGTGAAGGTCGGTGACCGGGCCGTCGGCGGTATTACAGTCCTGGCACAACTGACCGGACAGAACGAGAACCCCGCATGATCAAGAAAGACCAGCCCACGGCGCGAGGGCGTCGGCGGGCTATTGTCATCCTGCCTAACGCGTTCACGCTGGGCAATCTCTTCTTCGGGTTCTGGGCCATCGTTGCGGCGCTGCGCGGCGATTACTCCCTCGCTGCCTGGTTGGTCTTCGTCGCCGCCGTCGCCGACACAATGGACGGCCGTATCGCTCGCTTCTCGCGTACGGGTTCGCCGTTC